>JBEIEO010000116.1:0-9015 GCA_040382895.1 Halobacteriovoraceae bacterium | reverse complement strand
TCAGATCTTCAAAAAGTTCCATGAACTCTTGGGCTCTATCCTGAGCCGTTTCAGAACGATAGCCTTGAGAGAGCCGGCGCTGAGTCAATCCCGCAACCTTCACTTGAAAACCTAATCTCTTAAGGTTTTGGATTCCGTTCTCAAAGAGACCTTCGTTCCAATTATAAGCCGAAGATGAAAGTGTATAAATGCCTAAGGTTGGACCAGGTTTTAAGCTATGAGGTTTTTATCTTTTTATGATCATATCCTAGAATTTTTGGATTATTTCGGCAGCAAAGGCCGTGGCAAAAACAAGCTTTTGTAAACGTTTGTCCCCACGATCGACTCACACCCCCATTTAAAAGTGATGATCTTCGCAAGAAGTGAAACATACTAAAGCCCCGTTTAACCCACGGGGCTTTTTTATTTCTATTCTAACTCAGAGATGTACCCATGCCTTGGCCGTAACTTTCTCCATAACCCAAAGTTACTTTTCCAGTCGCAAGATTCTTGTACGAGTGAAGTCCTTCGAACTTAATACGTTTCACTCCTGCGAGCTCCATGTCTTCCATGACTCTAATAAGAGAGCTGCGTAGAATGGGTTCATCATTTACGCCATTGTCTTTGCTCTTGAAAATAACACGACAGCGCATTTGATCAACGAGATCAGGGTTCATAATAAATGGGTAAACAGATTGCCCTCTATTTGAAATCATCTCTAGACTGCAATCATGTTTTTGGCAGATGGCATCGATCTTCTTTCCAAGCACTGTACAGATCGCCACGATCAAAGATTTATGATTAGTGGTAATACCCGAAATAGTGTGCTGAATGTCTTGCCAAGAGCGCTTTAAAAACAACGGATTAAACTTTGCCAAGTCCGATGATTGAATAAGACTGGCAAGCCCGCCAGAAACAGTGAAGGTTGCTTTTGATAGCTCGGGGTAATGAGAAAGCACTTTATCTGTGACTGCTTTAAACCATAGGGCATAATCGTACATTTCTTGCAAAGTACAGAATTGATCAAGATTGAAAGTCTCAGTTAAATTCACACCGCTTGCCTTGTGGAATGCTTCAAGCACAGCTGGATCTTCTTTGCCTGTCCACTTAACAAAGATGTCCATACCTAACGTTTTTTCCTCAACTAGAGGGTTAAGGTACGGTCTTTTTCTATTAAGCTTTACTACCCAGTCTTCGCCCGCCTTTAATTCTACCGAATCGAGTAGTCTTCTGAATTTCTCAACAGGGACAACTTGGTTATTCTTAAGCGACCTAATCCTCGTTATGATTTGCTCTGTGAACTCATTGGTGTTCAAAACTTTTTTCGTCGTAGGGTTAGCCTCGCCATTCATCGCGAACGCTAGGTCGCGGGTGTGAAGACCGTCCTCAAGAGTGGAAAGCCATGCCCGCTGAATCATCTCCTTAGCTCTGAGATTTTTCTCTCCACCAACGTGCTCGAGCATCAAAATAGCTGCCTGCAAAAGTCCTGATGGATTTGCGATGTGTTCCGTACCTGGGTTGTCTCGACCTCCAGGCAAAATGCTTGGGCCAGTACCATGTATGGCCTCAAACATGGCCCCATGGTGGCCAATATTAGAGGAGCCTCCAAGTCCTAACGAGCCGGTGAGTGCGGTCGTAATATCGGATAAAATGTCGCCAAAAAGGTTTTCAGTGACAATTACTTGGTAGGCGTTGGGGTTGGTCGCAACTTTTGCCATACCGTCATCAATAATTTGGGAAGATGTTTTAACAGTTGGGTACTCAAGAGACATTTGGTTGAAAATCTCGAGAAATGTGCCTTCAGTTTTTTTCAGGATATTACCCTTATGCATGCAGCAAATCTTCTTCTGATGCTCATGAGCGTATTCAAATGCTGCTCGAATAATCTTATGCATGCCAGTTAGCGATTTGAGACTAATGGCCTGAATGGTGTCAGTCGTAAGCTGGTGCTCAATTGCCGCGTAAAGACCCTCTTCGTTCTCTCTAAAAACAGTGATGTCCTGAGCAGGGAAATGCGTTTTGATGATCGGCTCGAAGCTTTGGGATCTTCTAAAATTGATGAAAAGCCCATGGCCCTTTCTAGATGTGACATTGAAACTTTTTTTTCCTTCTGTGGCGATAGGAGTTTCTGTTGGACCTTTGAGCATGACACCGTATCGTTCGAAATCATTCATGGCATCCTCGATGTCCTTGGAACTGGCATCTTTACCGAGTTTGCGGTCGACAAAATCCAGATCCGCATCTGATTCCTTTAGAATGCGTTTTACAGATTCCGTTATAGCTGGACCGATTCCATCACCGGGAATGACAACGACAGTTTTCGAGTTTTCGATCATGATTATAATCCTTGAAGTAAAATTTTAGATTGGCCTAAGAATAACCCAAGGACCGGTCGAAACCAATAGTTACAACGCAGATGCGCATAGCGTTATACGTAAAATGCTTTAGAAAAGATAAAAAATGAACAGTCGCAGAAATAATATTGCTAACAAAAATAGAACTCAAATCGCCTAAAACAAAGTTTGTGATGGGATTAATCACTTATGTGCTAATCTTCGTAAGTAGGAATTAGAAATATATTTATGTTCATAAGCAATCCCCGCATCGCCTGGTCAATTGTATTTTGCCTTACCCTTGGATTCATTATTTTCAAAAGCTTCATCAGTAAAAAAATGAAAACGGCACTTGATTACCAATTGATTGTGACCTGCGGATTAATTTCTATTACGGCCTTAAGCTGTATCTTATATTTTAAGTAATTAAGGAACTCTAGAGTGATGCAATTGTGGGATAAATCATGAACCTCCTAAATGCATCTCATTTTTTTCTGGTGGTGGACGACATCTGCAATAAGTTGAGAGTCTTCTCCCGCAGCCGTTTTGGCCTTGATCAAGGTGTTACAAGTCGGACCTGATCTATCAAAATTCTTACCCAGTCCGTAAAAGAGGGCAGCAAGAATATAGGAATCAACGGCACCTTTATGATTGCCTAGCTGTTTGTAAATCATCCCAGCTATGTCATACGCCTCACCCGCTCGAAAGTTATCAGGAAGCTTAAGTCTGTCATGGCTGGCGTCAGAGCGGTAGAGTAAGGCATAAGCGTAATACGCACGCGCCATGCCTTCTTTGTTTCCCTTGGCCTGAAACATTTGCATCGCTTGTCCGATGACTTTGTCCGCAGCAATTCCGCGCTTCCCGGCCACCAGTTCATAAGATTGTTTTAACTTTTCATTGGGATCACTCGTCTCAGGAACCAGGGCTGCGGCACAAGAAATCATCGTAATGAGAAGGAGGAATTCGAATATTTTAGTCATTTTATTTTTACAATTTGGGATGATGTTTAATACCAATATGGCTTTCATAATATCTTTATAAAAATGTATTTTGAAATCATTTTATATCTTTTTCTGTTCAGCTATCAAATAAGCCTTATGAAGGCCGGCATTTCTGCCGGCCGCCTGAAATTACTCTACAGTGTCATCGTTCACGTCAAGATCCTTATCGCCATTGTCTCTTCCAAGATTTCCTTCAGTGGAAAGACCTTTACGGAAACATGTGTAGAGGTCGTTGGCTGAAGGGTCGATGAGTGGACAAGCGTTTGCCACATTCACTCTATTGCCAGCATGGATATCTGTGGGTGCAACGATTGATGAGAGGTTAATCTTTTTAAAAAGATCTGCCATTCTAATGACGACTAGCATGTCCTGGTAAGAAGAAGGTAAAACTGGGTTCGGCCCTCCAATTTCTAGCTCCGTTGAATCATCAGCTGCATAAGTAAATGCAATCCCACTAACCGTTCCTCCGAAAAAGATACTCTTACTAGTGAGTTCGGATGGTGCAGAAGCCGGGAGGGATTCTGCTTCATGTAACTTCATTTTGATACGTCTTATACCCTCGGCTGGAACTACAGCTTCACCAAATGATACCGGAGCATCGGATAGTAAATCTACGAAGAATGGACCTTGAAATTCAACTTCATCGCCATCTACTTCAGTCTCTCCTCCTACTTCAGTTGATTCAAATTCTATTTCCTTTATCACAACCCAGGCTTCAGTTAACGAAACCGGTGAATTATTAGAATCCATAAGTAAAGGTGGAGTGAGTGCAATCGCTGAGGGGATGAAGAAGTTGAATAGCTTCTGAATATTTGCATTGGCAACTGCTGGCTGTCCTGATCCAGTCATCGTTAAACCAGTGCTGATACCAGAAGACTTTGTAGCGACTTGTTGATTACAGCTGGTACAGATTGCCGTCATCATCAGTCCTGTCGCTAAAACTTTCAGAGTCGTTTTCATAGATACCTCCATTTGTGGATACAAGATCGAAAAACATTTCCGTCTTCAATCTATGCGAAGAAAAATTCTTCACTTAACAAATCCTATCTCTTTGTAGATCGATGAAATGTGAAACAAGTTTGAATTCAGGGAATTCATACAGATAACCGGTAATGATGAGACCCCATATTAATTTTTAGTTAATACGAGCAGGCATTTTTTTAAGGCTACCACCATTCAACCAGGTGAAAGGAATAGAATATTTCGATTTTTTAATCTAGAGATCATTACAACGACAAGTGCCTGACTAGTGGTAGACTCTAAAGAGGTATTGAATATTTTATGCCTAAGAATATAAAAGAAATTCTGCATAACCAATTCGCCAGAACGACTAAAGCATTGTCGAATCCGGTACGTTTGCAAATCATCGATCTTCTGTCACAAGGTGAAAAGAGCGTAGAAGCAATTGCAAAGAATCTTAATCTTGGAATTAAAAATGCCAGCGCTCAATTAAAAGAATTAAAATCCGCAGAGCTTATAGGCAGCAGGAAAGACGGAAAATTTGTCTTTTATTTTATTAATGATGAAGAAGTAATAGATCTTTGAAAATCTATCCGTAACTTTGGAGAGAAACGTTTCACAGAAGTTCAACGAATTGCAGAATTCGTTTTTAAAAGTCCTCATTCACTTGAGGGTATGAATCGAAAAGAATTATTAAAGAAAGCGAAGGAAGGTAAAATCATACTTTTAGATGTTCGTCCTAACGACGAATACGATTCAGGTCATATTCCCTACGCAGTCTCAATACCGATATTAGAAATACCCAGACGAATAGATGAGCTCCCTAAGGACAAAAAAATCGTTGCTTATTGCCGTGGATACTTTGAGAAAGAAAGGATTTAAAGCCTTTCAACTTAATGACATTGTAGACGACTGGAAAAAGATCAAATGATTGGCTTAAGACTTCTTAAACCTGACACATCTTTCTCACCTGGACTAATTAATAAAATACAGAAGTGACGAACGATTTTTTTAAGGAGGGTATTACTTTAGTCGATTCTTAATTTCCGTCATCCAGTTGCCTAGAGATGTGACACTGGATCAATTCGATCATGCTTTGAGGAAATTTTCTTCATTTCGGGATCCTCTTTTCTCATTATTATGATTTTAATTTCACTGGCATTGCCAAAAGTTGCTGAATTATACTCATCCTCATGAAACCAATCTTCCTTTTAATACTTGTCTACTCGACCTCACTCTTTGCTGCCGCTTCAGAGAATACCCGCAACGGGACCTGGCTTGGTTTTTTCCACAAGAAGTCTCTTCCTCAGGATTATGCCCTTTGGACAGAAGCGCAGTTTCGTTATTTGCTGGAATCAACTGGGATGCAGCAGACTCTTTATCGAATTGGTGTTTTGAAGAAAATCTCATCCGATCATGAGTTGGGAATGATATATGGGTACATCCAAACTGGCATCACAAAGGAACATCGGCCCTCACTACAGCATGTTCAGCAATACGGTCAATTCGCAGCGATGAAGTTTTCCGGCCGTTCAAGAATGGAATTTAGGATGCTGGAAGATTCACCGGATGATTCTCTTCGTTTTCGCTATCAACTTCGAGGGCAACAGGCCCTTACTCCTCTACTTGATCTGGTCGTTTGGGATGAACCGTTCATAAATCTGACAAAAGATGAATGGACCGGCGAAAGAACATTTGAAAGAAACCGATTTTTTATCGGAACTCGCCTGCCGTTTTGGGAAATGCATACTGAGATCGGTTACATGAATCAATTCATTCCGAGAAGAAAAGACATGACCGAACACATTCTCACGCTTTATTTATTCTACTAACTAAGTCAGAAAGAATTCTTCTTGTCCTGTGGTTTCGATCTTGCAAAGGAAGATGCTTGTAAGGACTTGGCACCCTTTTGCCAGGTCTTATGACAATAAAGGAGTCGGTTATGATTTGGACTTTATTAGTAGGACTTGTCATTGGTGTTATTGCAAAATTCCTTATGCCCGGAAAAGATCCCGGTGGTTTTATCGTGACCATGCTTCTGGGCGTGGCGGGGTCATTTCTCGCACACTTCATCGGAGCTCAAGCCGGCTGGTATCGTGAAGGTGAACCTGCAGGGTTTGTTAGCTCCGTAGTGGGAGCAGTGATTCTATTGGCCATTTATCGGATGTTTATTCGTCGACAACATCAAGTCCCCCACCATCGGGCTTAAGCAGATTTAGAAAAAAATGCCCGGGAAACCGGGCTTTTTTTATTGCCTTTACCCAGAATCCCTCTACAAGCCATGGAAAACCTGAAAAATATACTCACCCCCAGAGTGCGACGCAGCTTTTTAAGGTAAAAAGTTTGAACTAAAAAGTAGCCCATAAAACTTAAAGGGGAATCCATGAAATCGGTAATGGTCACAGCAATTATTTCACTACTCTTTTCAATGAGTGTTTTCTCCGCAGACCTAAGAATTTGTGTCATCACTTCAGACATTGACTCTGAAAAAACAGAAATGTTCATGGATTTTTCAGCCAATGGAGATATCGACTCGATTCGTTTATTTAAAACGGTTGAAGGTGGAAAAGTTGTCAGTAATGATACCCACCCAGTTGAGCGCGTAGTGGAGGATGGGATTGTGGCTTCCGAAAGACAAAACCGTGACATCGTTATTCTTAAAACTGATAAAGGTTTCTCTCCTTCTCAGGGTGGAATCATCGTTATGGACTACCTCTATAACGGAATTAAAAATGTCCGCAAAGCCTACAAACTCAAGATGACAAAAACAGGTAAGACGATTGAACTCTCTACATTAGAAGGTCAGAAAGTGAATCGCCTGATGTTCAAGGGGAATCGAGCACCAGTAGTAGGAGTCATCGGGATTAAAGAAATCATTCCAGAGTTCAAATAAAGTGTGATTCTTTCCGTTAATCAGATTCCCGTTAAAAAGCATAAAGGTAGGTTCTCGGGCCCCCCCAAAATCCTTCCCAATCCCCAAACAGGCATCATTGAGCACCAAGAATTCCGCTGGTTCTCCAATCAGGAGACATTAATAGATTTTAATCAGGCTCCACTTAAGTACTGGAATAGGCTACTCAACAAATCGTAGTTTAATTTTCCCGCTCGTTTTTTTTTGGATAGAGCTTAAACTCATATCTGGAGAATCAGAATGTATATCCTCGTAGTCGATGACGAAGTAGAAATCTGCGACATGATTGAGATGACAATAGGCTCGGCTTTTCACATGCCGATCGAAATAGCCTATTCAGGCAAGCAAGCACTAGGTGTTATTGACAAAAAAGGCGCTCCGGCATTGATCATTTCGGATTACCGAATGCCAGATGGTGATGGAATTTATCTATTTAACGAAGTCAAAAAACTTTTCCCTCACTTGCCATTTATTGTCTGTTCAGGCGATCCCCTCGATCTTATTAAGATTAAATTTCCAGATGCTCATGGGCATCTTCAAAAACCACGCATTCTTCAGCCAATGATTCAGCTTCTGAAAGAATGTCTTCCTCAACCTGAACAAAAGACTTTGTATTCAGCCATCAGAATCTCTCATCTTCTTCGTTTGGGTGAAGTTCACTACGATCTTTATATGAAATTGAGCGACGATAATTACGTAAAAGTGATTCGAAGTGGAGAGAGTTTTCTTCTTTCTGATGCTAAACGTTTTAATGAGAAGCACTTATCTCATCTTTATATCACCAATAAAGATGCCCTTGATTTTCTCGCGACCTTTGAAGCAAACTTTGAGCTTCTTATGGGTTTTCAGAAGAAGAACCCTGGAAATAACCTCATACTTTCGTTGGAAGCGATGGATATAATCGAAAAGCTTGGAAGAACATTAGGTTGGCGCCCAGAAGTCGTAGTTACAGCGAAGAAATGCATCGACCTGGCAATCAACACTATCAGTACCAATCCAGATATTTTGCGTGTGCTTAAGAAGCAATCCAATTCACCGGATACCTTTTACTCTCAGCACGCAGGGCCTCTGGTGATGGTCACGACGATTTTTTGTCAGCAACTTGGATGGGTCAGCGAATCCTCACAGGTTAAACTCGCCATGGCAGCATTAATGCACGACATGGTCTTAACCGATGACCATCTTCGAGACGTACAAAAATGGAATGAAAGGGCGAGAGATTCGGGGGACAAATCACCTGAAACATTAAAATATCGTAACCACCCAATTGAAGCCGCCAATCTCATTCAGACAATCAAAAATCTTCCACCGGATATAGATCAGATTATCCTACAACATCATGAAACACCAGATGCGACAGGATTCCCTCGCGGACTCAGTTCAGGTTGGATTAGTCCTATGTCTGCTGTCTTCATCATTTCAGAAGATCTGATCCAGTTTATTTCTGATTCAGAGGATATGCGTATTAGAATCAATGAGTTTGTTGAACTACGTGAAAAGTTTTATGTTGAAGGAAATTTCAAACGCGTTTTCCAGGCACTCAAAGCAAACCTGATGTCTTTAGAAAGTTAAGATCTTCCTAATCAGATTAATGGATTTTATTTATTAATCGCTCAAACTCTTCCTCTTCTATGACGAAAAAAAGCATGCATCACCAATTGGGGTAAAACATGTTTTGTATCATCAATTCCAGACTTGAAATCTATGAACTTAGTCCAACCTTACATCAAGAATTCGGTGGTATTCATCTGCAAAGTGAAGGGGTAAAACTCCGGGAGATCATTCACCCCGAAGACTTGCCTCAGGTATATCATCTCATGGAAGAAAAAAC
>JBEIEO010000115.1:0-9044 GCA_040382895.1 Halobacteriovoraceae bacterium | reverse complement strand
GGTGTTCATCTATGAAGTGAAGGTTTTTATCGATCTGTGCCCAATCGGCTGGGAATCGGATGTAGTGATTAAGCGGACCAATTCCATCAACACTGGCCAGGATCTTTACACCTTTGAATTGTTTCCAGAGTTCGAGAACTTTCTTCGGAAGAACGGTGAGGTTTGTGTTGTAGGTGATGACGATATTTTTGGCGTTTCCGGAATCAATACATTTTTGAAGAATGCGGGCCATTTGAGGAACCAGAAGCGGTTCTCCACCGGCAAAATGGATGTGCTCCAGATTGGGGGCTTTGAGTTCAAAATCTCTGACTAAATCTTCGGAATCAATCCAATCGTATTTGGAATAGGAATCTATGACTTGCTGAGGGAAGCGCTCGTTCTCAGGCTTGATATCATTCCAGTCTTTAATCCATAATTTAGTTGAGCGGGGATTACACATCCGGCACTGAAGGTTACACAAATTACCTAAGCGGTAATCTGCGGAAGTCACACGGTAGCTTGTGGAGCCATCCTCTTTAGTAGAGTCAAGCATCTCATCAATTTTATTCTTGTAGTTTACAATTTCAACTTCCCGTCGACTGACACCCTTCATGTTTTCAGTGATGAGGCAGCGTTTACATAGTTCCGGCCATTCTCCATTGAGCATTTGTTTACGCAGATTTTTCATGTAAGTGGTGTTCATGATCTGATCTGCCGACATTCCGTCGCCCACGAAAATACGTTCGCCCTGATCATTGCGAATGTGGTTATCGAACTCTTCACTGGTGCAACAAACCTGAAATGAACCATCCTGATTCACAAAAGCGTGGTTCCAGGCAAGGGGACAAAAAGTTTTTTTGGCTTTCTCGTTTAATTTAGTTGTCATGCTTCATTTTCCACCATTCTCTGCAGTTCGAGAAGAGCGGGGTCCTGTGGATTTGCCAGACAAGCTTCAGGCAAAAGTTTTTTTAGCAGCTCCAGTTTTCCGGCTTTAGAATAGGTTAAGGCCAGACCTTTAAGGATAACAGGGTCTTTTGGGTTGATGGAGTAGGCAGAGCGGTAGAGTGATTCAGCTTCGGTCATGCGACCAAGCTCGAAGTTCATCCAGGCCATCTCGCGATAGTCCAGATCCTTGTTAGGACTACTGATGACCGATGTCTCGAAAACTTCTATGGCTTTAGCCAATTTGCCTTGCTGGGCCAGGCGCCAGCCTCGCTCGCGCGTGCGATAGAACGGCTCAACGGGTGAAGCAGGTTTGATGTCTTTAAGAAAAGAGAATAGCTCCGGCAGAAAGTCTTCCCCTCGCTGACCGCGTTCTTTATCTAATGTTTGAGAATAATGGAGAAACTCTGGGAGATAATCATAATGAGAAATACTGTCTTTTTGCAGTGACTGAATGAGCTGATTCAGGTTGGCCCTTACGATGGGTGAATTCATAAGGAGCGGGACTTCTATGTAAAGGCGTTTTAGCTTTTCGATGGCGCGCCTGCGAACGTTTTCGGGCAAGATCCGGATATTTAAATGCTGAGGAAACTCCAGGTAAGTCAGGTGAACCGGAGCACCGGTAAAGACAAATTTTTTTTCAAGTAGTTTTTCCACCATGTGGTAAACATCGCTTAGATACAAAACATTATAGACTTGGACAGTTGGAGAGAATTGAAAATACATATTCCCTGCTTCCCGGAGGGAATACAGTTTATGAAAATTCTCCATCACTTTGCTCATGACGGTAGGGTAGCGGATGTAATTAAGCTCCTTGCCTGTTGCATCGAGACTTATATTGAACAATACCGTTTTGAATTTTGGTAATTGATGCCGAAGCTTTTCGAATGGAACATGCATCAAATTTGTGGTGAAAATAAGTGTGATATTGGATGCAACTCCTCTTTCCACACAAAGATCGATCAAGCGATAAACTTCATCCAGTAGAAGAGGCTCTCCACCGACAATCGCGATCTTTCTTATGGTTGAAAGCATGCGATCGAGTTTTTCAAAAAAATCTTCTGAGTTTGACCACTCAGGTATTTGGTCCAAAGGGATTTCAAGATCGGGATCGGTTAAGTTGGCATTCGAGTAGAACTGAAACTCTGGCATAGTCTTTGAAATTTTTTCGAATTCGTTATACACCAGATGCGAATCCCGGGGCTGGCACATCCGACATTTCAAATTGCAACGATTGTTCAATTTCAAGTCAAGCGATAGGGCCGGATAGATGAAATCCGGATCCAGTACATCCGGCATCTCATAATCAGTGGAATTGGCCTGCATCCTCAACGAGACACCGCCATGGGCCTCCACTTGATAGCATTGTCGACAAGGATCGACGGCTTCACCCGCGAGCATTTTGCGCCTAACTTCACGCATAAACTCAGAGTTGTTAATCTTATCAATGTCATCCTGCCAGATCTTGAAAGGTTGCCCTTTCTCGTCTGAGATCATTCTTTCGAAAAGACAGCAAGGAGCACAAGCACCCGAAGGGGTGACGGAGATTCCACCGAAAGCCTTTACACAGAATGTTTTGGAAGCAGGCATATTCATAATAAAGTTTTGAACCTGTTTTGCTTAGTTGTGAGAGTGCTTTTAGCTCTATAATATATTCAATATGGATGATTTGAAACTTAAAAAGGTCTGCCCACTTCCATGGCTGCACTTCAGTGCACATCTGGACTCTACCATGCGGATTTGCTGTAACACCGATGGTCCAGGTTTTGTACTTGATGATAACGGAAAAACACTAAAAGTTGGCAGTGTTGACGACATCAATGCCTATTTCAATCTTAATTATTATAAACAGATCCGCTCTCAGATGCTCAAAGGTGAAGAACCTGAGCAGTGCCGTAAGTGTTACGAGGTCGAGCACCATGGCGGGGCTTCTGTTCGGCAAGGCTATCTTAGTCTTTATTCTAGGAATGAAACCTTTCTCAAAAGTATTGAGCAGACGGATCCCAAAACTGGTGAGATAAACCCAACAGTTCAGTCATTGGACTTTAGTCTTTCTAATAGCTGCAATCTTAAATGTGTAATGTGTTCTCCTTCGGCTTCTTACATTATCAAGCAAGATTACGACAAACTGGGACTCGATTATTCCAAGGAGTTTGCTGAAGGTGCTCATACCAACTGGAAGAAACTACCTGAGCTGGATAAAATCATCGGACAAATCGCTCCGACCCTGGAAGATTTTTTAACCACAGGTGGAGAGCCGTTTCTAAATCCGGAGCATTATCGGATTCTTGAATTGTTGGTGGAATCCGGCCACTCTTCAAAAGTAAATCTCAGCTACCATACCAACTGTACCATTAGAAACGATAAGCTATTTGAAATATGGCATAAGTTCAAATCAGTCAGTGTTCATTTTAGTATTGATGCCTATGGACCGCTGAATGAATACATTCGCTTTAAAACTCAGTGGAAAGACGTTGAAGAGAATGTACAAATTATGCTTAATCATCCGAAGACTCGTTGTGAAGTTCATACTACGGTTCAGGCACTGAATATCTTGAATCTGGTTGACCTCTATGAATGGATGGCCAGTATAAAGGGTATTCCAAAGCTCCCTTATCATATCTGGATGGATCAACCGGACTGGTTAAGAATGGACGCTTTGCCACCAAAGCTTCTTAAGCAGGCGTACTTAAAGCTATTTTCTTATTTTACGGATCATCCCGCAGAGAATCATAACG
Source organism: Halobacteriovoraceae bacterium (assembly GCA_040382895.1). Taxonomy (GTDB): domain Bacteria; phylum Bdellovibrionota; class Bacteriovoracia; order Bacteriovoracales; family Bacteriovoracaceae; genus Peredibacter. Next base: position 5,385 of record JBEIEO010000115.1, on the reverse strand, counting down.
ATAAAATCCGCCAGGAACAGATCTTGTCTTATTTAAAAAGATCGATCAATAGTTACCAGGGCGAGAAAATGACGGAGCTATTTGCAGGACGTCTACGGAATTTTGAAGAGATTCGAAAACAATCACCGGTTGAGACATTGGTGCCGGGATTAGCTGAACTTTTCTCCAAGTGAAATAGTGAGATCCTCTAGGTCCTTGATCCAATTCTCATCTTTTGAGACATCTCCATCCGTTTGACGGATCTTCTTAAGTCGCATGCTGGTTTGGGTCAGATAGTATTCTTTTCTTACCAGTAAATATTTAAACTCGTTCAACTCAGAGTCCGGAAAAATCTCATTACTCTCAGGCAAAATGTAAATAAAGGTGTTGGCGAGAGGAAGAGATTTGAAAACAAGGTCATGGCCTGATTCTATCGTTATTTCATGCTCAAGAAAGCCTGAGCTTCGAGGAAAATAGTAAGAATGAGAAACTGAGTAAGGGTGAAGTTCCGGAAAAATCTCATCACCGATAAGAGGGAAATTGAACTGATTAAGTCGAGCTAGGGTGAGTTCTATCGCTCTTGCTTGCTTAACTTTTTCGTAAGAAGTTTTTGCCTTATCAAGCTTTGATTTCTGCCAGCTCAGTTTTCGTAAAAGGTAGATCTTTTCCCACAAAACATAATGAGGAGAATATTGAAGTCCCAGAAGTTCTTCCCATTCATGAGGTTGGTAGAATTCGACTTCACCCAGATTAGGAAATAATTTTCGAAGGCCCCAACAAACATGATCCAGAAATGAGAAATGTTTTTCCTGGGCGACGACTGTAAAATCCAGATCGCTCATAAAGGTGTTGAAGATATATCGCTGATGAACGGAGTGGCGTGGGATCACCTGGGCTGCCCCGCTAAAGCGTAGCAGGAATTTAATTACGGGAACTTCTACCCGCAGTATGATCTGACGGAGAAACTCGTTAAATTCCGGGAAGTCCTTAGTAAGCTGGAAACAAAAAAGCAGCATTAGAAAAAAGCCCTCAGTGCTGCTCCCACATCTGTAGTAACAAGCTTCTGTGCAGGGTTTTCAATGTCACTGCCTTTGGCGGCCGGAATGTAACCGAAGATTTCAAATTCCATATTATGTCCAAGATCTACAGTATTTCTTGTAATGAAGTACGTGAATCCTGTTTTTACATCATTCACGATGGTGCCGGTAAGTTTAACCAGAGGATGAACTTCGAACTGGTTTGCCAGAGCAACAAAGTACTCTGTCGGTAAAAATCTTTCTCCAAAACTAGGGGTTAAAAGAAAGCGATTCTTTTTCTGGTAACCAGATTCCAGGCGGACGTGCCATTTATTTGTGACTTGCTGATCATAACCCAAAAGGGTGTCCCAAAGCGGATGTGATTCTTTATCATCTACAAAGTCAGTTTGATAAAGTGCTTGGGCGAACACCTGAGCTTTTGAGAAGTTATAGCGTACTTGCCCACCTAGTTTATGCCGGCGTTGATCTTCACCTACGACATAATCAAGTTGTAGTTCATCACTTGCCTGGTATTCACCATGGATCCACATGGTACGGTCAATCTGCCCATCGTAGCCCTCAAGACTCTTATCTCCGAGAAAATAAAAGTCGACCGTGTATTTATCGTTCACAAAAAACTCAAAGTTAAAGCCGTCGTTACCCTGTGCGACCTGAGAGATGGCGGTCAGTCCGGTAGGTTGATTGAAGGGATTGATAGGGTTGAAAATCTCACCCTGACCGTAATTAATGTACATTCGGCCGATCATGAACCGATGCTCTTCATAATCCCATTCGTAGAAAAGTTTATTTAGAATGAGTTCACTCCGATAATCAGATCCTTCTTCCGTATGCTGAAGCTTAAAGACGTCTCGTGCGACTAACTTTTGAGGGAAGGTGAAAATCATTGGAGCAATATACTCACTAACAGCAGGATTTTTAGGATCCTGATACAAGTTAGATTGACTGTGGCGGGCAAATACGTTGGATTCCAGGCGGGAGCCTTTAAACTGAAGCTTCCCATTAAGGTTGCCGTAAAAGAGATGAAAGTTTTCTTCTTCCCAGTCCTGGGCCAAATCATCTTGTGCCGCTTCATTGTTCCAGGTATGGCGGGTCTGGGCTTCTACATTTCCGGAGATTTCTCCTTTAACCTGGGCCCAGCTGGATAAAGGAATAAGTAACATTAGTAAAAAGTAGTTTTTCATTAGAAGTCCGTGAGGTTTTTTTGTGAAAAGTGGTTACCAGGAAATTTTACATCAAAATCAATATCTGTGTAGTTGATTTGAGTTTTCTTGTTCAGATCATCCTGGGGTTGCATCACCCATTGGGTCGGCATCTTATGACCATCAAAGGTTTTAATTTGATCCAGAAAAAGGATGCGCTTGAGTGTCCCCTGTTTATCGAAGTAATGATACTGCCGAGGCAGGCAGTCCTGAATCGAAGCGTAGGTTACGATCTTAGGCCACATAACTTTAGCATCGGTTCTAGCCGAATTTTCAATGACTCGGTATTCGGTCCCATTAAGTTTTTTATTCTCCAGGAATTTATGTTCATAATCTTCGGCCATGGAAGAAGCTTTGAGAATGTCATCATTGGTGAAATCAGAACCCATCCAGCTCGCGAGCAACATAGAAGATGAAACAGCCACTTTCCGTTTTAACTTGGGAAAGTAATTCCACATATTATTTTCGATCCGAAGAGTTCGAATGCCCTTTTCCTTGGCAGGTGAGTTGATGGTACTAAGGGCTAGTTTTTTTCCCTCTACATCTGACTCGATCTCCAGAGTGCGTTTCCAATTTGGAGTCTGGATACTCATCTCAATCTTGGCCCTGCTGCGATCTCCCCGCATTTGTTTTTCAGCGTATTTTGCCCATTCATCAGCATTATTTGCGTTAGCACCAAGGGCCACGCAGAGTACGATATCTTTTCTAAAAAGGGACTTAAACATGGTTTACCTTTCTTTCGCTAAGTTGACCGTCTTTCACGTAGAGAACTGTGCGCACCTGATCGATCAGACGTTGATCGTGGGTCGAGAATATAAAGGTGAGTTTGAAATCTTTATTCAGCTTCAGAAAAAGGTCGATGATTTCCTGAGCTGTTTTTGAGTCAAGGTTTGCGGTCGGTTCATCGGCCAGAATCAATTGAGGTCTTCCGGCAATAGCTCGAGCAATGGAGACACGCTGTTGTTGACCACCGGAAAGTTGTTTGGGAAATCGATCCCCCATCGTCTCAAGGCCCACTTGTTTCAAGGCCCAGGCTACTCGCTCTTTGATTTCTTTTTTATCAAAATTTTTTAACTGCAATGGGAACTCAATGTTTTCTGCGGCTGTGAGAATCGGCAGTAACTGATAGTCCTGGAAAACAAATCCCATATAATCAAGACGATGACTGGTTCTCTCCTCCAGGGACATGGCAGTAATGTCCTGGCCACCATGCTTGAGGTTACCAGCCGTGGGTAGAATTAATCCTGCGATTAAATTCAGGATAGTTGTTTTGCCTGAACCTGATGGACCAACTAACGCCATGAATTCGCCTTCAGCAATGCTGAGGTTCACATTCCTTGCACCATAGACTTTGTTGTCAGCGGTCGTGGCGTAGAGTTTATCTACGTTATTTAATTCAAACTGCATTTTTGCTCCTGCGGATGACCCGAATCAGCGGATAGATCATAGTGAGAGTGAGAAAGAAGTAAATCATCAGGGGTACCTGCCAATAGTATTGAGGAACCGAGTAAATTCGCACCATCGGAGCGATGGTCATTCCACCCATGATAATTGGTTTTCCACCAGTGAAAATCTCAATATTGATGGGGTAGTGGCTGAAGTAAGTTGTGGCCAGATAACCCAGGAAAGCCCCCAGAACTACCGCCACTGTGCCCATCAGGAACACCTCGATCATCAAGGATCGGGTAATCCAGGAAGTCTGAGCGCCGATTATGTTGAGGCTATTAAACTCTTGCTCACGTTCAAAGAAAGTAATCATTAAGGTATTGGATAACCCGAGACTCACCACCACCACGATGATAACACTGACGATCCAGGTGAAATTATCGATGAAGCGCATGGAGACACCGATTTCCGGCAGCAATTCAGACCAGTGAATCGCCTCAAGTTTTTTTAGCTTAGGCAGAGTTTCATTTTGCATATCAAAACTGACTCTTTGGTGGATCTGGTATGGTGACATGGCCAGAAGTTCCTGGGCAGAACTCAATTGGGTAAATGCCAGGGATTCTTCAAGATCTCCTCCGCCAAAATCTAAGAATCCTACCACTTTATAGAGATCATTTGCTACTGAACCATCCAGGGCCTGGCCAATGACGGCTACTTCATCACCGATTTCCACATCAATCCGCTGGGCTAGTTTTTTACCCATGATGATTTCTTTTGAACCGGTTGGGTTGAGGTAATTCCCAACTGTAATCGCTTTATGCAGAGAAGAAAGAGTGAGTTCTTTCTCCACTTCAAGACCTGATAATAAAACCCCTAAAGTCTTCTTTTCTCCGGATATAAAAACGGGGGCATTGACTCGACGGGTGGATTTCTCGATCAGTGATTTATCTTCCAGATCTTCGTCACTGAAGGTCTTATAGATATCGATCTCTTTGCGATTTTGGTCGTCATAGAATTCCGGATGAGTAATGTGGTACTGGCCCGCATACTGGGCGAGAAAGTCCTTCATGATTTCTTTTGAGCCAGAGTTGGCGAAGTTGAGATCCCAGATAATAAAAGCGCATCCGAAACTGAGGCTTAGGATCATGATCAGTGTTCGTCGCGGAACCCGGAAAAGATTACGAAAGCTGAATTTTAGCAGGAAAATTGCGCTATTCATGTGCCACATCCAGTTTTTTGAGAGTGCGGTAGATGGACCAGATATAGCTGATACTTAGAACAATCATCACGAAGATAAATGTCATTAATATTTGATTCATGGTGAGATGAGGATATATGACACCAGGAAGCTTGATTCCAGCACGCTCGATAGAAACACCATCATTGAGAAACCTGAAATCGATACCTGTTTGAGATTGAATACCGATAATAATAACTAAAATCAGGGAAGAGAAAATGGCTGAAGATATAATCATCTGAATGACTTCAAATAAACCAATTTTCCAGAACTTACTATTAGAAACTCCGATGATATTGAGCATTCGGAGTTCTTTAAGCCGCTCCTGCCAGAGCATTTGTACGGGAGTCAGGATGGTCATCGTGATAGTGATTCCAATGATAAGAAAGAAGAAATTGATCATGCCATCGTGAAAATCCAGGACGACGGCCATCTCGGGATTAAGATTCTTCCATGTTTTAAGTTCAAGATTTGTACCCCGCAGCCGCTCTTGTAAAATCGGAGCCGCTTCCAGATCTTCCGTCATGACAGTGATGCGGTTGAAAAG
>JBEIEO010000114.1:0-9089 GCA_040382895.1 Halobacteriovoraceae bacterium | reverse complement strand
CTGGATTTATCAACGGAATCATTGTCATAAGCGTGAGAGAGTTCACCAAGAAAGACGTCCATTAATCCATCATCATTATAATCAGTACAGGCGCTGAAAAACGTTCGCCCACCACCAGTAGGAATCAAACTTCCATCCGGATCTGAAGCATAATTACTCACTGGACCCAGGTCCTGAAAGTAGCGCTCGCCAGTGGCCGGTTCATGGAGATTCATCCAGAGTTTATTCTTGTGACCAGATGACGAGGCAGTCAGGATGTCCGGATAGCCGTTCTGATCAATGTCACAACTAGAAGATCCATAGGTCGGCATGGCATTGGGAGGATAGATTTGATCCGAACTTTTTTTATGTTCATCCCGAAGAAGTACATTTACCTCTTCGAACTTTCCTTTGTTATTTCGAAGTAACCTATCGGCCACCGGATAGTATTGACCTTTACGGCTTTCAAACCAGTTCCCTACAAAAAGATCAAGCCAACCGTCGAGATCATAATCCAATAAGGTCACAGAACTGGTGGGTTCCGGTGGTAAATTGATGGCGTCTGGAACCTCAGCAAAAGTCAGCAAATTGTTTTTAATACTTCCCGCATAGAACTTCATGGGAATCTGAGAAACTTCGCTGCGCTGGTTTAGTACACCTGCAATCAGATCAAGCACTTTATCTTTGTTCACATCATAGAAGAGCACAAAAGAAGCCTTGAAATCAAAAGGCAAAGGATCATGATTCCAGACTTTAAACTTCTTTTCTTTGGCATCAAAAATATAGAATTTTGGACGAGAGTAATAGGTCGGAAGAACTACCAGGTCCGTGTGGCTATCGAGATTAATATCCACCGCATTCAGGGTAACGGCATAGAGATTATCCAGCCCATACTGCGTGGTTTTATCTTTAAAGCTTCCTTCTTTAATGGAAGGTCCGTAATTGATAATCTGAACTTTTTTAGAGAGAGATTCCAGCTCTTCAGCTAAGGCTATGGACTCCTCATCAGAACTTTTCTGAGGAGCACTTGAGCATGCAATGAGAGAAAGAAGAAGCCCTCCCCTAAGGGAGGGCCATAATTTAGAAATCAATGATGTCAAAACCAAAACCATCCCTTTCAGCAATATGCTTAGAGATTTTCGGAATCAGTTTATCGTAGCTGGAATTCAGGCGTTTAAAGTTACGAGTAAAGCTCTGACGAGAATCACGCATAATGTGTTCAGTCATAAGAGTTACATATTCTTTATCTTTTTCTGAAATGTCCGCACGGTCAAGGATCGCAGTGGTTCGAGAGAGCACACACAGCTGAACGTAGAGTTCGATCACCATGTTGGCAATTCGCATTTGCGGAAGCTCGTTACCGATGATGTTTTTTCCGTACTTCATGATTGTGTTCTCGACCGCGATCGCAAAAATCCCCCAGAGCGCTGGTGAAATGCGAGGCGTGAGTTTCAAGTGACGGATGAACCTTCGTCAGGGTCTTATTACCGAACTTTTTACCAAAACGTTTTTTAGCAAAGTCAGTCAGGATACCTACAGACTTAATTGGATCCTGAATGGCCTTTGAAACATCAGCAATTTTTCCAAGTTCTTTCAGGTCGTCCGAAGGACCTTTGATGCCTGAAAGAGCGGTGAAGATACGAAGGATTTCGTTAGTTCCTTCGAAGATCAAATTAATACGACAGTCACGCATGATACGCTCATATGGATACTCGCGCATATAAGCGTTACCGGCTCCAATCTGAGTCGCCATATCGATAGTGTTCCAAAGTTTTTCAGAACAATAGATTTTACAGATGGCTGACTCATGAGAGAACTCGCTCATACCTTGAGTGATTTTTCCCGTCGTCATGTAAACGATCGATTCAGAAGCGTAGATGTTGGCGGCCATGGCCGTGAGTTTTTCCTGAATCAGACCGAAGTTCACGATGTAATCGTTGAACTGTTTACGAGTCTTGGCCTGAGCTGTGGCCAGCTTCAGAATAGCCTTCATACCGCCCACTGAACCTGAGCCAAGGGAAAGTCGGCCAGTGTTCAACACGTTCATAGCAATTTTGAAGCCTTTACCTGGCTCGCCGATGATGTTGGAAGCCGGAACTTTGACGTTATCAAAATAAACCGCACGAGTCTCAGAAGCTCTGATCCCCATCTTGTCTTCTTTTTCGCCGAATGAAATCCCTTCCAGCTCTTTTTCCACAATAAAGCAGGTGATCTTTTCAACTTTCTTTCCGTTTTCTTCGTGCTCGGTTTTCGCAAACACAGAATAGAAGCCGGCCAGGCCTGCGTTAGTGATCCAAAGCTTCTGGCCATTGATAGTGTAAGTACCATCAGCGTTTTTCGTCGCTTTTGTTTTAATGGAATAAGCGTCTGATCCTGATCCTGGTTCAGTTAAGCAGAAAGCTGCAAACACTTCACCGGAAGCAAGTTTTGGAAGCCACTTGGCTTTTTGTTCTTCGTTGCCTTCATTGATGAGCGCTTTGTAACCAATCGATTGGTGAGCACCCAATGTTGTGGCGATAGCACCATCAATACCGGCCACTTGAGAAAAAACACGAGCATAAAGAGTGGTATCTAAACCCAATCCGCCGTATTCTTCGCCTACGCCCAGACCACAAAGCCCCAGAGATGCCAGACCTTGTAAGACTTCAGCTGGTATTTTGGCGTCTTTATCAAACTTTGCAGAGTCAATGCTATCCTGAGCGAACTTATCAACTGCATCGATCATGGCCTTTGCCATTTCAACCTGACTTTCGTTGAGGTGTGGGAATGGAAAAACTTCGTCTTCCAGTACCTCACCGTAGAACATGTGCTTAACAATTGAAGGAATTTCTTTTCCGGTTTCGTGTGCCATTTGAGCCTCTTGTGATGAATTTTACCTTCATCATTATAAAGTTAACCGGCCAATCAAGTACAGAAAAAGTCTTGAGACAAGGCCCCGGATAAAAATGAAAGTATCCGACCAAAACGCTTGAGCTTAATTCCCTGCGACTCTACTTGCACATCACATTAAATTTGATGACAATAAATTGATGATAAATAAAATCAAAGACTTCCTCAAAAATAAGCTTGGTCGTAAAGCTACAAAAGACTTATCTGATCAAGATGAGTTATTGGACGATGATGGTTTAAATGATGAGCTGTCGGCCATCAATAACACCAATCCTGGATGGCGTGAGCGTCAGCCAGAAGAAGATTCAACCAATCCTGGTTTCAAAGTACAACCGACTGAAGATTCCACCAATCCTTCTCTTCGATTACAAGAAAATCCCTCATCTGCTTCAGTTGTAGATGAAACTCCGATTCAAAACGTTGATAGCTCAGCGCCTAAGTCCGGCTTAAAAGACCGCCTGACCTCTTCTCTTCGCTCTGTGCGAACAAAGTTAGCGGCTCCATCGAAGTTAAAAAGTTTTTCGATGCCACGCTTGCCTTCTAAGAGTGATGGATCACCTCTTTTATCTCCTTCATTAAGCCGCAGTATTGAAAAATTTCTTTCTCGTCCATCCCGTGAGCCGATTCATCAATTTTTCTTAGTGCTGTTAATTAGTGCCATCACTTACACTCTGGGAAAAGTGACAGCTTTGGGTTTAAAAGGTGCACCTACTTTTGATAATCCTCGCGATTATGCAGTTAATATTCAAGTGGAAGAAGGCTTCAATGCCAGCTCGCTGGTGCAAGTGAAAAGCATTAACATCTTCCGCACCAACGCTGGTAAGAGCGGAAAGAAAAGTAATATCGCTGATAAAAAATGTCTTGAAGCTGAACAGCAATCAAATCTGCCGATCAAAGTTCTCAACACTGTGGTACTTCAGGATCAGGTGAAGTCGCTTGCATCTGTACAGGTGCGGGGCGATCGTGACCTACAGGAAGTCCGCATCGGTGATCAGATCTCTAACATGGCAGAAATTTTTAAAATTACTCGTCTTGAGATCCTGGTAAAAAACCTTGAGAACGGCATGTGCGAATCTATCGCCTCTGATAAGGCCAGCGAGATGCGTTCCTCGATTTCGGTTATGTCTCCACAGGCCAGCCGCGAGTTTAAAAAGAATAAGCCTATTTCCGGAATCGAGAATGTTGGAAACAAGTTCACGATCCAAAAACAATTACTCGATGAAAAACTTAAAGACATTGCATCTGTTCTGACCCAGGCCCGCGCGATTAAAATCCAGAACCCGGATGGCACTTTATCATTCAAGATGACTGAACTTGATCCTCAGGGAATCTTTGGATACCTCGGTATCCAGGATCAGGACATCATCACGTCGATCAATGGAAAGCCGATCTACGACATGAATGAAATTATGAATCTGTTTGCACGAATTAAAGGACTAGATAATCTTTCACTTGGTATTAAGCGTGAGGGATCTGAATCAGTACAAGAGTACTCTATTAAGAAATAAGGAACGGTTATGAAGACACGAAGTCAAAGAAAACGTTTCATGAGCTCAATGCTATTTGCGGCTATGATGATCGCAAATCAGCCGGCCCATGCTCAGTTCAACAAATACCGTTCTCAAACCCGATTCAATCCGGACAAGGGTGAGACTCCTCCTCCGCGTATGGATGAAACCGCTGCTCCTGAAGTTGAGACCATGTCAGCTGAAGACGCTGCTGCTGCTCTGAAAGCTGCCGAGAAGCTTGAGAAAGATGCCGATGAAGCCGCTGCTGTCGAATCTTCAGACGAAGATTCAGCGTTTTCAGAAGATATGGACGATGATGCCAACGAGGAAACTTTCGGCTCTCGCCCAGGACCTAAATCTAATGCACAACCCGCCAAAGTAAATAAGTATGTAAACCTCAATCCGGAAACCGCTTTCGGTCCCGAGATCGTTGAAAGTTTTGATTTCCCTGATACCGATATTATGGAGATCACCCGTCACATGCAAAAACTTACCGGGATTAATTTGATCCTGGATAAAGATGTGAAAGGAAAAGTTTCCATCATCGCTCCTACTCCGATCACTGTAGGTGATGCCTGGAAGGCTTACTTAGCTGCTTTGAATATGGCCGGCTACTCGCTAATCAAAACTGGTGCCTTCTACAAAGTCATCAACGCTCGTGATATCCGCTACACGCCGACTAAGATTTATACCGGCAACTACACTCCGGACACGGAAAACTACCTGATGCGAGTGATTTCGCTAAAGCACGTTTCTGCAGCTGAGATTGCCCGAAATTTCCGTCCCTTCATGAGTCGTTATGGTCGTTTGATCGACATCAAACAAACCAACACCATCATCATTGCTGACACCGGTTCTAATATTAATCGTCTGGCAAAGATGGTGAAGTTTCTGGATGTAGCAGGACACGAAGAAGCCCTGCAAATCGTGAAAGTGAAAAACTCATCAGCTCAGGAAATCGCAAAGCTTCTGGACAATATCCTTAAAGGCGGCTCAGGTGCAGCCGCAGGTCGGGCCGGCTCGGCAACTCCTCGCTTCAGTGGTGCTGGTGGTGGGGAATCTTCTCAGAGCTCAATTTCACGCATCATTGCTGAACCTCGTACCAACTCGATCATTGCTATGGCCAATGCTGAAGGAGCCAAGCAGTTAAAAGATCTCATCAACAAGCTTGACGTAAAACTTGTTTCCTCAAGCTCTAACCGCGTACACGTTTATTATTTGAACTACGGTGACTCTGAAGAACTTTCTAAAACTCTTTCCAGCATCGTAACTGGTGCCACGGCAAAAGACGGCGGTGCCGGTGGAGCGAGCCGCTTCACTTCTTTTGCTGGTCCATCGGAAAACCCGATTTTTTCGGCTGAAGTGAAGATCACATCTGACAAAAACAATAACGCTCTGGTCGTGACGGCTTCTCCTACGGATTGGTTGACTCTTAAAGACGTGATTGGAAGACTTGATATTCCTCGTGATCAGGTTTATGTTGAAGGACTTATTCTTGAAGCCAACGTGCAAAAGATCAGAAGCTTCGGTGTAGAGTATGTCGGTGCCTACGGTCAGGGTAACGTTCAGCGAGCAGGATTTACTTCAAAAAGTACACAACTCCTGAACCTCCTCGCTACAGGTGTTCCAACTTCGATTGGTGGCTTCTTCGGAGGTATCGGTATTGGTCCTTCACGTAAGATTTCAGTTCCAGGCGCGGCAGGTGGAACGGCAGGTACGGCACGCGTGAATGCAGTAAACGCTTTCATTAAAGCTGTAGCTTCTCATAACTCTGCCAACATCCTGGCCACTCCACAGATTCTGGCACTGGATAACACAGAAGCAACCTTTGAGATTGGTGATACAGTTCCTATTCAGAACTCAACTATTGCTCAAGGTGGTGTGCAGAACATTTCGACCGTTGATCAGGAAGCAAAACTTTCTTTGAAAATTACTCCCCAGATCAACAAAGTGACTCGCTTTGTGAAACTGAAAGTAAACCAGAAGATTGATGACTTTAAAGCTGGCTCTGATTCACAACCGGGCCGGGGTCTTCCGAAAACTACACGAGCTGCTGTAACTGAAGTGATGGTCCGTGACCGTGATACCATCGCCATGGGTGGACTACTTCGAGATCGTGAAACTGTAGAAAACGCCAAGATACCAGTGCTGGGTGATATTCCTGTTCTGGGCTGGTTATTTAAAAGTAAGAACCGTTCTATTGAAAAAGTGAACCTACTCTTTTTCATGACGCCAAAAATTCTTTCTCCATATGCTAAGACTGCTTCCCTTAACACCAAAGAAGTGCTGGATCGCAGAGCGAAGGGCATGAAAGATATGTTTGAAGATGATGAGACTGATCCAAATGCTCAGCTTTCTAAAGAGCTGAACCAGAAGCTGGATAAGCAGATTGAGGGTCCTCTTTATGACCTGGCAGATGCCTCTCACTATAAGAACTTGAACAACGAAGAAATTGGTCCTGACGAGAACGCAATTGAGCAAGACGAAGACGAAATGGTTCCGGACTATCAGGACATTAAAAAATCGGCTGAGTAAGAATGAAAATATCAGAAACCGTATCGGAAAATATTGAGCAGTCCAAGGAGAAGATCGGAGAGCTTTTGGTTAAGCACTCCTCTCTTACTCGTCTGCAGCTAGAGGAAGCGCTGGAACTGCAGCGCCTGGAAGGTGGCCTTCTCGGTGAGATCCTGCTCAAGAAAAACTACATCCATAATCACGATCTGATCAAAGTGGTGTGTCTGCAGGTTGGAATTCCTTATCAGGTCGACATTAAGGTGGATGATATCGATGCCAACGTGGTGAAAGACCTCTCCATCAACTACGCCAAACACCATGAAGTTCTTCCGTGCCTGGAAACCGATTTCACTGTCACGGTTTACATGAGTAACCCGTTTAACTTCAACGTGGTGAATGATCTTCACATGATCTATAAAAAAGAGATCAAGATCATCTGCACCACTCCGGCCCGGATTCAGGACGCCATCAACCGCGTCTATGAGAAGGCCAATAGAAACATCGTCGATTCCATCGAAGATGAATCCTTTGAAGAGAACATTGATCTCGAAGGACCCATCGACATCCTGGATGCAACCGCGGATGAAGCCCCCGTGATTCGTTTTGTGAACTCGATCCTCTTTCGCGCCGTTAAAGAGCGCGCTTCCGATATTCATATTGAACCATACGAGCGCGAGACCGTTTACCGCTTCCGCATCAACGGGGTTATGACCGAGATCCTGCGGCAACCGAAGAAAACTCATGCTGCAGTATCATCGCGTATCAAAGTTATGGCCAAACTCGACATCGCGGAAAAACGTCTCCCGCAAGATGGTCGTATTAAAATTAAAATTGCCGGTAAAGATATCGATATCCGTCTTTCTACTATTCCCATCCAGGCCGGTGAACGTATCGTAATGCGTGTTCTCGAGAAGAACAACACGGTCCTGCGTCTGGAAACGCTGGGTTTCCGCGGAAAGGTTCTGGAGGGCCTGCAGGATCTGGCCAGTCGAAAGCACGGAGTGCTTTACGTGACAGGTCCTACCGGTCACGGTAAAACCACGACACTGTTTGCGATCCTTGATCGTATCAATACGCCAGACAAGATGATCATCACCGTGGAAGATCCGGTGGAGTATGAAATCCCGGGGATCTCACAAATTCAGGTCAATCACAAAATCGACCTGACATTTGCCATCGCTCTTCGTTCCATTCTTCGTCAGAACCCGGACGTGGTTATGGTGGGGGAAACGCGTGATAAAGAAACCGCTGAGATCGCCATTAACGCTTCTTTGACTGGTCACTTTGTGTTGTCCACTCTTCACACCAATGACTCATCTTCGGCCCCTACCCGATTGATCGATATGGGTGTGCAGCCTTTCTTGATTTCATCTTCCCTGGTCGGTGTATTGGCGCAACGTCTGGTACGAACTCTCTGTAACGCCTGTAAACAGCGAACCAATCTTTCAGACTTTGAAAAAGTTGTTCTGGATGTGGAAGAACTTCCTGATTCAGCAACTGTCTTCAAACCTGTCGGATGTCCAAAGTGTCATGGTACCGGTTACTCCGGCCGAACAGTGGTTTCCGAACTCCTATTAATCAACGATGAGATTCGAGCTTTAATCATTCAAAAAGTGGACGCGGCCACTATTAAAAAAGCTGCCGTTCGCGCTGGAATGAGAACTTTGCGAGGAGATGCCCTGGATAAAATCTTTGAAGGTATCACTTCAGTAGATGAAATCTTACGGGCCATCAACGCCGAAGAAAGCCATTAAGGTTAGCCTATGCCTATCTATGCCTATAAAGGAATGGACCGCGGTGGAAAAGAGATCAAAAACACGATCAACGTAGAATCGATCGTCGCGGCTAAACAGAAAATTAAATCCATGGGCATCATGCTCATCGATATCAAAGAACAAAAAGCCCAGGGCACAGGTGCTGCCGGCGGTGGTTTTCGATTATCCTTCGGCGGTAGCGTAGGAGTTGAAGATCTCGCCATGATGACCAGACAGCTTGCAACTCTGGTGAAAGCAAAAATTCAGATTGTAGAAGCTCTGGCAGCTCTTGTGGATCAGGTAGAAAATCCCAATCTGCGACTGGTGCTGGCCGATCTTCGTCAGAAAGTGAATGAAGGTGCGTCTTTAGCAAAAGCTCTTCAGGATCACCCAAAAGTTTTTAACTCGATCTATGTGAACATGGTAGAGGCCGGTGAAGCTTCCG
>JBEIEO010000113.1:0-9167 GCA_040382895.1 Halobacteriovoraceae bacterium | reverse complement strand
GGAGGACGGTTCCGGCGGAGTAACCGCTGGAGACATTTTTAATGATGAAACACCTTGCGAAAGGATTCATTGCCTCCTCAGCTGCGATGATCGAAGCGCCACCAAAAGCATCTTCCCCAGTGATAAGAAAGTCACCAGCCACACCAGCGCCAGCCACATCCTTGGGAAGTTTGTCTTTTGCGCGATAAACCACGATTCGGGAAGCTTGTTGCTCTGTAGCGCGATTGACCGTTTGGCCTGCGTTTGTCTTTCCCTGTGCTTTTTTATTTTCCTTTTTCGGTTCAGACTGCTTTCGATTCTCGGTAGATTCGGTTTCTTTAACGGGCTGAATGGCCGATGAATTCATGATATCCTTTGACCAAGAAAAATCACTCATCACGGCCTTACGTAAAGAACCGGAATCCGCACCGCTGAATTCAGTGGCAGCTTTAAATTCTTTAGCGCGATTGCGTGAGTAGATCGCAAGTAAGCTCTTCTGGAGTTCTGGCAATACTTCATCAGAAAGAATTAGCTCTTCTTTTGAATGCTGAACTTTAAGTCCATTTACGGAAAGGTCCCGAACGATCGACTTCACTGCATCCGGGAATTGCACGTTGAGACAGTTATAGATCGAGCTCACGAGATAACCATCACTCAAAGTAAAGTACTTACCAGTTGGAGGAGCTTGATCATCACCACCAACTGCTTCACACGCAGCAAATATATCCTGCGCCACTTCGTCAGTGATCGCTTTGTTGGATTGAACGAACGACCGGTAGTAGCTAAAGAGATGCGACTTAATGTCAGATAAGGCGTGTGAGGTCCAATAAAGTTCGGCCAACTCATTAGCATTGGCCTCCGGTAAATTGAGTGGCGAAATTTTCTCGAGCGCCAAGCCTATGACTGTGTCTTTGTAGCAAATCGCATCGTCTTGCTCACCATAGCATTCAAGATAAGCTCTAATTGCCATGGTCTTATCCGGAATCTGTTTGTGAAAATCCTGAATGCGCTCAAAATAGTCTTTGTCGGTCTGAAGCTCTTTCAGGTACTTCTCAATAGAAAGCTTCACCTGTGTTTTATAGGCTGGTTCCCACGCCGTACGAGTATTGTATTCCGTTAAAGTGGAGCAGCCGTCAGGACTTGAAATTTTAATTTTGCCTTGAAGCTCTTTCGAAATTTCAACTGCCTTAACACCCAGACAGTTTAAAGTCGCCGGTGCTAATGGAACCACAAAGTCTGTTTTGGCAAAGTAAGTGGAAGCCATTAGTGTTTTGGACTTTGAACAGTCCGCTACGGCATTAAAAGATGCCTGTGAGATACTCGCATTGTGCTGGACTAACCATTCATCAATCAAACTTTTCTGATCGAAGGACTTTTTCGGATAATAGGTGTTACTCACCCAGTTCCAATGATTCTCAGTAATCTTTTTCTTTGTGTCTGTTCCACTCACCCGATAATTAGCGATGGTTTCGGCAAAATTCTCGGCCGGAGAAGTACCTGCGTAAGTAGTCACCAGCCTAATTCCAGGCTTGTGTTCCCACTGACGAACAGTCTTACCTTGCTCGTCTTTGTACTCGTCCAAGAAGAAGTGAGAAACATCGAGGTAATCTTTTTCCTGTGAACGATAGGTTTTCCTAAGCTTACGACCTTCATGATAATCCAACTGGTGAGTAAGCTCATGGAGTACGGAATCATAGAAATTACCCGATTCATTATCACCATAAAGTGTGAGACAAAGATCCTGCATGATAACATAACCATTGGAATAGGCCAGTCCACAGGTCTCCCCCCATGGCACAGGAAGTTCACGCAATCCTTCAGCTTTTCGACGGATGTTCTCTTCCTTGATACGTTTTCTTTCGGCCACCACCATATCAAAACTCTCGCCTTGTGGAACACGGTAGATTTCTTTTAAATCTTTGAGATCAGTGTAAGGATCTTTGATCATCAGTGATAAGCGCCACCAAGCGTAGAGCTCTTTTTCACGGTACAAATAAGCCGATAGCGGAAATGTTTTTTCGTTGTAAACACCAGGCTTAGTTTGAGATTTAGCATCGTAAACTTTATTCACGGCCGCAAGGTAATGACCAAATTTCAGGTACCAATTATAGTGAACATAACCAGCGACGTAGTCGTCTTTGCCATAGAGTTTATTGATGATACATGGAACATCTTCGCAAGCTGAGAAATCGAAAGCGGAGGCATCATTTGCATCCCCCAGATTTTTACCATAGCTCTTAAGAAAATTCGCCTGGGGTACTGATAGTTTTGAAAGATCCAGATGTTGCCATTGTCCTTTAACCTTCGGAGCCGAAGAGAACTTTTTCTCAAGCTCTTTCATCTCCGCTCTAAGAGTGGTCACGTTGAAAGTATCTTTCAGACAACTTGCCTGAGTGTTGGCGAGCCCTCGGGTAATAATTTTCTCTTCCTGTGAATCCACTTGCAGCTGAGAAAGCAGAGTTGGTTGTTGCTTCGAACCACTACAGCCAACGGTTGCGAAACTGAGAAGAATGAGTAATTTATTTTTTTTCATATTCCACCACTCTGCTGACTGAATCTGATCCTTCGGTATAAATCACACTGACTCCTTCAGAAGGACATGACAACTCATGCTCCGGAGGAGTGTGCAATTTAATATCGTGAGGTAGTTTTTTATCAACTGTCTGACAATTCTTGAATCGATGTTTCCAGAAGAGGAGAAGCTTTTCATCTCCCGAAGGATTCTTGAAAGCATTCACGAGAACTTCGCCTTTCAGCTGAAACTTCTCATCATTTTCAAATACCATCATCTTTCCATCAGGTGTGGGAAGAGTATGCTCCGATAGAGGTTCCCCTTTTTCAGCAATGATCTCCGACCTGGTGGTCTGACCATACTTAAAGGAAGAGGATTTTGGGGCACCACAACTGGTGACCACAATGAGGCTACATAGTAATAGGAATCTCATGGTTGTTTCTCCATGAGACCCTATCGGAATGAATAGCTGTCACCTATAGTCAAGATTTGCCGTAAGTCCAACAATTCAGCAACTTACCAGGGTCTTATTGACCCTCTATGGCCAGAGAAATGATCCTGGTGAGCTTCTCAAGGTTCTCATAACTCACATTATGAAACATCCCGATTCGAAACTGATTACGACCCAGTTTTCGATAAGCATCGATGTCATAAACAACACCTTGCGCACGCAGAACTGCTGCCAGATCATCGGCTTTAAATTTTTCATCAATGTCGATCGTAGCAACGGCTTGGGAGCGAAATTTCGCCTCTTTGATAAAAGGATTTAAATATGATTTTTTCTCGGCCCATCCATACATCAGCTCAGCTTTTCTTTGAGCTTCCTGAACAACCTTATCCTCACCAAGTTTATTCATAAGCTTCACTTGCTCATTGAGTAAAAAGATCGTGGAGATCGCAGGTGTATTGTAAGTTTGATTCTGTCGGGAGTTTTCAATGGCGTGGGACCATTTAAAAGATTCTGGAATAAAGCGGCCAGCATCTTTTTGAATTTTCTCCGCACGCTCAACGGCTTTTGGGGAGAGAATAGCAACATAAAAACCACCTTCAGAGGCAAAAACCTTCTGAGGCGAAAAATAATAAAGATCAGATTTCTTAAAATCAATTTTGATCTGTCCGGCCCCGGAAGTAGCATCGATGGAGAGGATCGTGTTTTTATCTACATCCGGAAGTTCTGTTAACATGACACCAGTGGAAGTTTCATTCAGGGTGCAAGCAATGAAATCGTGACCGGGCATATTCATGGGATTAATTCCCTCTCCGAACTCCACTTTTTTGGCATCGGGCTTTAACCAGGGAATGTTTTTATTGGCACGAAACCATTTGTCAGAGAATTCTCCACACACAAAGTGATAAGGAGATTTTTCAATCATGCCCAGACCAATCATGTCCCATAACATGGTGGCGCCACCATTTCCGATGACCACTTCATAATCGGCAGGCAGTTTGAAATAAGTTCGTAAACCTTCCTGCATCTCCTGCACCACTTTGCGGACTTTTTCTTTGCGATGGCTGGTTCCGAGAAGCTGATAACCAGTTTTTGCCAAGTTCTCGACTGCTTCAATCGGAATTAAAGATGGACCAACTCCGAAGCGAGGATCACTCGGAATCAACTCTTTAGGCACCTTGAAATTCTCAAACATAACTTTCTCCGTAAAAAAGCTAGCTCTATGATAGCGAGAGCCAAAGAAATTTGATAGTCATTAAGGAATGCTTCGAAAATTTATTCTTCTCTTTTCTAGCTTCTGGCTAAGTGCAGCCGCATTGGCCGCCAATAGTTCATTCTATGATGAGCTTTATTTTTCGATTGGATCTCACACTGAATTCTATAATGAAGTCCAACAGGATACCTCAGGTGGAATGCGCAAATTCGACTTTGCCCCAACCATTGGTGCCGGCATGGGATTTGATTTGAATGAACAATTCTCTCTCATTCCCGAAATCAACTGGATGCTCCCTCAATTTATCGAAGACTCCCAAATTATGACAAATCTCTGGATGTTTCGGGGTGATGTTGCTTACGACCCGCTTGAGTGGCTGCGTTTACGTTTGGGGACTAGTTTAATGTGGTCTAACCAACATGGGCGCGGAGGTTCCACTAAGATGAATAATGGAAATGATCAAACGACCTTCTATTATCCGGATGAAAACCGCTCAAGCCTAAACAATACTCTCGATCTTGGCATTGAAACTATTTTTGATCAATTTGCGATCAGGCTCCAGACTTACACCTATTCCATTTTTAAAAAAGAGCAGCGCCAATATTCCTACACACTCTTTTTAACTTATTACTGGGACAAATAAGATGAAAACAACTCTTTTTATTCTTCTCATGATGATCTCCAGCGCTCATGGCTATACCTTGAATAACAATTTTGGTGCCTCATTCAAGGATAATAAAGTTAAGGTTTCAGTAGAGAGAAACACCACTTGCGCCAGTGCCGGTGTGACGGTTTATGATCTTCAGGAAATGATTGGCCCGGCTATTGATGATTTCTGGAATCGAGTTCCAACCTCCAGCCTACGATTAAAAAACGGTGGTTTTTCGGATACCGTAACCAACATCAATACCGGACGCTTGTGTGCACCAACTGATGATGACTGCATAACCGCTGCTGGGGCGACAGTCATTGAACCTGTTACTGATATCGTTATTGCCTGCAACAATTTGGCGGCAAACTTTGGAAGTCCCAATGTTTTGGCAGTTACAATCCCCAATAATTTTTCCGGCAAAAGTATTAAGGGAGCAGTAATTTTAATCAACGATTCCTCTACCATCTTCAGCGGTTTGAGCCGCTCCGATCGGATCGGTGTCATTTCTCACGAGATCGGCCACGCCATCGGTCTGGGACATTCAGATGTGAAAGCATCGCTCATGTATTACCGAACTCAGGATCAACGCAAATCATTGGGTGAAGACGACATTCGGGGTGTGAGTTATCTCTACCCGATGAAGCTTGATGGTTTTGGACTTCTTGGAGGTTGCGGAACCATTCAGAAAAATGATCAGGAACCACCGACCAATTTTACTTATTGGCCGATGATTCTTGTACTTACTTTGTTTGTGATAGGTTTTGAGCTCAGAAGATTATTTAAGCGTTCTGAGGCTGGTTCCGCGGCTTAAACACTCATCTTCGTATTCTTCCAAAAGTTTCTTTTCTTCATCGTTAAGAAGATTCATATCAATAAGTGCCGGATCAAACCCCACATAGACAAAAGATTTAAATCTCAGCATATTAGGAAACTGTGGGTGTTTCTCCACCAGCGCGATATTTTCTAATCGAACTCCACCAAAACCTGGAACATAAATCCCTGGTTCAATAGATACCACCTGTCCCGCTTTCATCGGAACGGTTGAAATGGATGAAATTCTCACACCTGGCTCATGCACATTAATCCCCACACCGTGACCAGTGCCGTGGGCGTAATCGTAACCATTTTTGCGCATCGGAGCTCTTGCTAGTCCATCCAGCACCATGCCTTTAGTCCCTTCCGGGAAAACAGCACTCTGGCAGGCCAATAAACCTTTCAGCACCAGAGTATATATTTCTTTTTTCTTCGGATCAGCTTTCTCATTGGCAGTCGCAAGAAAGACACGCGTGGTATCAGTAGCAAAACCACCATCAAAGTACCCACCAGAATCCAGCAAAATCATGTCATCTTTCTGAATAACGACTTCATCGGAAGGACTTCCGTAATGAATAATAGAACCATTTGGTCCCACACCAGCGATGGTATTGAAGCTCTGATCTTTAGCTCCCTGATCCTGGTATTTTTTTGAAGTCTCATGATAAAGATCCAACTCAGTCAGGCGCTTGCCGGCCTGGATAGATTCTTTCATCCATTTGATGGTGTTAAAAATGGCTTTATCGGAGCGCTTAAATGAAGCTTCGAACTGCTGGATCTCAACTGGCTCCTTAATGGATTGCCACTCATAAAATCCACCATTCTTTTCTTTGAGTCTTTCAGTTCCAAAAATTTTGATGAGCATCGAGAAATCAGCAGCGTTGATCATGGCCGGATCAAACCACAAACTTTTCAAATGCAGCGAATTCTGAATACGCTCGAGTTCTTTCGGTAGTTCAGTGATAGGTAGAGTGATGAACTCAATACCGTATTCTTTTGCGGCTTCCTTAGAAACCGGAGTCTCCGGAGTGACAAAAACGTAAACTTTTTCCTTTGTCACTAAAGAGCGCGCATAAAAGGCACTCATGTAAGGAAGATGATAGCCACGACAGTTGGTGATCCATGCGATGGAATCCAAGGCCGTAAGGTACATAGCTTCGCTTTCATCCTTGAAGATGCTGCGGGTTTTTTCCAAGGTATCTCGTCCACGGAACTCACGTGGAACGACTTTAATTTCTTTATTCTCGGGATGCTTTCCGAATTCGATTTCTCTCGCTAGCTCCCCCGGAGCTAAGGCCACAGTTTCCTGAGCAGACTGACTGAGTCGTTTTAAAAATCCTAATGATGTTCGATCGGCTTCATAACCCACACGCTTGTACTGAAACTTTGTCACATCCAACAATAGATCACCGCTGATAGAAGCATCCGGCTTACATTTTACCACTTCGATTTCTTCATGATCCACTTCCAGGTCGGCCTGCTCATGATAACGGCCATCCACATAAAGGCGAACCTTACCCTGTGCCGGAACCAGAACTTCGGCCATGGAACCAGTGAAATTAGTCAGATAAAAGCGATGGTTGTCATACAAGGGAACGTATTCGTTCAGAAAGGGGTCAAAACTTGAAATATACATGGCGTCGAGATTCTTAGCGGCCATGATTTTTTTAAGTTTCTGAATGTTTGTTTTAATGGTTTGATTTGATAGATCGATAGTCTTTTTCATACAATAACTCCGTCCTATAAAAATACTCTCCTCATTGATACTTGGGAAGGCTTTTATGAAAATCCAGAAACCTGTCTATTACGGCGACTACTTACAACTGCCTAAAATCCTTAATGCCCAAGTCCCTGAGAGTTCCAAATACGGCCCAGCGGCTCATGATGAGACTCTTTTCATCATCATCCACCAGACCTATGAGTTGTGGTTTAAACAAATTCTGCACGAGATCGATTCCATTCGCGACATTATGAGTAAACCATTTGTCCCATCTACGGATCTATCGGTTATCAATTCCCGTCTTGAGCGCATCACAACCATTCAACAAATTCTCATCGATCAAATTCAGGTAATGGAAACCATGACCAGTCTGGATTTCATGGAATTTAGAGATTTTTTAGTGCCGGCTTCGGGATTTCAAAGTTTGCAGTTCCGATTGATAGAAGCTTCTCTGGGAATTAAACCCCAGCACCGGATGGAGGTGGAAAAGCAGTTCTTCACCTCTCGCTTAAAACCGGAAGACAGGGCAATCTTAACTGAAACTGAAAATAAGGTTAGTATCTTTGAGCTTTTGGAAATCTGGCTCTCAAGAATGCCTTTTTCTCATTTTGCAGATTTTGATTTTTGGGGAGCCTATTCCCTTGCGGTAGATAAAATGCTCACTCAGGATCGCGAGATCATCTCCACCAATCCGGTTTTGAACGACCAGATTAGATCTATGGAATTAAAAAACCTAGATATGACCAAAGAAACTTTTGCCACTCTGCTGGACGCCCACAAGTTTTCTCAATTTCAAAACTCTGGGAAAGTACGTCTTTCCCAGAAAGCCACTCTCTCAGCCGTTTTCATTTATCAGTATCGGGATTATCCGGCACTGCAGATGCCGTTTAAGATTCTTAATTCCCTGGTTGAGATAGATGAGAAGTTCACCACCTGGCGCTATCGTCATGCCATCATGGTTCAGCGAATTCTAGGGACTAAAATAGGTACCGGCGGATCTTCTGGTCATGATTATCTGAAATCCACTACCGAGAGAAATCGGGTTTTTCTTGACCTTTTTAATTTGGCGACTTTCCTTATTCCAAAATCCATGGCGCCCATTCTTCCTGAGTACATCAAAGACCAATTGGACATCGTCTATGACTCTTTTCAGTCCTAAAAAGTATTATTCACGCTTTCTGGAAGGCCATAAGGGAAAGCTGCATTTTGCAGCCCACTCCCACCATTTCTGGCCTGATGTAACCCGAGAAGCCCAACTCCAATACTGGGATGACTGCGCAGTTTTAAGTGATGAGAAATGGAATAAGATTTTTGGAGAAGTTATTCCTCAAACTCAAAAACACATTGCTAAGATTTTAAATCTTAAACATCCGGAACAAATTGTCCTGGCGCCGAACACTCATGAGCTTTCATTTCGTTTACTGTCAGTTTTTTTAGGTAAAACGAATCTCATGGTTCTCACCACCACCAGTGAATTTCATTCCTGGCGGCGACAGTTTCTGCGTCTGAGTGAACACACAGCATTCCAGGTTGAACAGATCGATACTTCGACAATCTTGAATAACCGCCAGAAGTTTATAGAATCTTTTTCTGAGTCACTGAAAAAGGCACCCGATCTGGTTTTTATCAGTCAGGTGTTCTTTGATTCAGGCCTTGCCTTAACTGATACAGAACTTCAGGGATTGGTTAATCAAGCCTCTCAGTCCACCATATTTGTGGTCGACGGCTACCACGGTTTTGGAGCGCTCCCGACAGATCTATCTTCACTTGAAGGTCGGATTTTTTACCTGGGTGGAGGGTATAAGTACGCCCAGGGAGGCGAGGGGATTG
>JBEIEO010000112.1:0-9200 GCA_040382895.1 Halobacteriovoraceae bacterium | reverse complement strand
GCTCACGATAAAATTTTGAAAGAATTAGCCGTGATTAAAGAATACCTACCTTCAGAAATGACTGAAACTGAAGTGGTCAACCTCATCCAGGATATAAAGGCTAAGGGTGCTAAAGACATGGGCTCCATCATGAAAGAGCTCCAACCCCAGATCAAAGGTCGATTTGATGGAAAGAAAGCTTCTGATCTTGTGAAGGCAAACATCTAAGTGGGGATTCAGGATTTCGGTGAGAAATTTGATCTGGAAAAATTCTACCGGGCCCGGGATGTGGCCCGGGACATGACCTATGAGCTTTCAAGTCTCATTCGTCCTGGCATGGTAGAGGATGAAGCCCATGAATTTTACAAGAGCTTGTGTTTAAAATACGGAATAGAAAAAAACTGGCATCCGCCTAAGCTGCGCTTTGGCCCTAATACCCTGAAAACTTTCCGGGAGCCTTCAGATCCCTACATCCTCCTGGAAGAAGATATTTTCTATATCGATATTGGCCCGGTAGTTGATGGTCATGAAGCTGACTATGGTGAGACTTTCACTATCGGCTCAAATTACGATCACAAACACATCGCCGATTCTGCGCAGAAGCTCTTTGCTGAAGCTACTATTCACTGGAAAGAACATCGAAGTCGAGGCCCTGCCCTTTATGATTGGGCCACAAAACGTGCCCGGGAACTTGGTTATAGGTTGAACATGGGAAGCGACGGTCACCGCATCGGGGACTTTCCCCACCACGCATTTTTTAAGGGTGCAATCATTGAAACTGAAGAGGAGCTTCTGCCCAACGCCTGGATTCTGGAGATCCAACTGGATCATCCGAGTATGAAATTCGGTGCTTTTTTTGAAGATATTTTAAGATAAAAGGATTTTTATGAAGTACGTCCGCATGCCTATCGAAGTTGAATCACCTGAACAAATGGGTTATTCCACTATCAAAAACAACCTCTCTGAGAGCTCCTACACCGATACGATTTTCAAGAATCTGGATCTTAATCTCAATGAACTGGTGATCTGTTACGGCGATCATGTGGGGCATCCGGGGCTACGCAAAGAAATCCTCAAAGGCGAGGCCACAAATCTGAAGTCTGATGATGTTCTGGTGACGGCCGGTGCAGCTTCCGCTCTGTTTATTGTGTCGACCTCTCTTTTAGCAGCGGGAGATGAGCTGGTAGTCGCTAAACCTAACTATGCCACCAATATCGAAACACCGAAGGCTATCGGCGCGAGTATTAAATATCTTCCAATGACTTTTGAGAATAAGTATTCGGTGGATCTGGATGCTTTAAGAAAACTGATCACTCCTAAAACCAAACTCGTCTCTCTCACCTGCCCTCATAACCCTACCGGCACCATGATTTCAGAGAGTGACCTAAAGGAGATTATCAAGATGGTGGAAGCGTCTAATGCTTACCTCCTCTTCGATGAAACTTACCGGGATATGTCGTTTAAATTTAAATTACCAATAGCTGCGTCCCTATCGGAGAGGGTTATTTCTGTATCTTCACTCTCCAAGACTTATGGCCTGCCCGGCATACGAATCGGCTGGCTAATTACTCAAAACAAAAAACTACAGGAACTTTTCCTGGCGGCAAAAGAACAGATCTTTATCTGCGGCTCAGTCGTAGATGAAGAAATTGCTTATCGATACCTGGCCAAACGAAATGACTACTTCCCCGCCATCAAAAAAGACATGCTGGAAAAATTTGAGATCACGAAACAATGGATGAATTCACAAAATCTCTACGAGTGGATTGAACCATCGGGCGGAGTCGTATGTTTCCCAAGAGTGAAAACTGATATTAAATTTGATGAGAAGAAGTTCTACGATTGTTTACTTTCCGAGTTCAAAACCTATGTTGGCCCGGGGCACTGGTTTGAAGAATCCGATCGCAGTTTTCGGCTGGGCTTTGGCTGGCCGACACAAAATGAATTGAAAGACGGATTAAAAGGACTGGAGCTAGCACTAAAGCAATCAAAGCTTTAGGTAAAATAGGCGCCCCCGAAGGGGCGCCACTATTTCTTAATTGTTACCTTTTTGTACGCCACCTTTTGAAAAACCAGACTCACGGCCATCATCAACATTGCTCCCGCACTTACAATCATCAGTTCCATTTGATTGACTCCTTCGTTAGGTGGTTCGACTTCCTGTCTGCTTTGGAGTCACCATCCTGGTAGCTCCGATACCCTTTCCTTAAGCAGGAAACGTGCCAAGGCCCTTAGTTTTCAAAAAATTATGTAAAGGTTTCAACGTTTCACCACCTTAGCAAAAGTTCAATGTATGTTAGGGATAACTCAGGAGATTTAAAATGAATTGGGCTTTGATCTTTCTCATGACCGCTTTTAGTTTAACGTCGCTGGCCTCGACCAAATACATTCAGGTCTTAAAAGATATCAAACCTGCAGCCGCAACTAAGATTATCTATGTTCAAAATAACCGGGTCGTATCGCTCCAGGAAATTGATAGGCAGCAGATGTTCTGCAAATTTGAGAATATCAGAGAATCAGATCGTACAATCTCCAAGACTTTGACCAAGGGAACCATTTTTAAGATCGATACGAGTGGTTTTGAAAACTGGGAAAGATATTTAAGCATCCGGATTTGGCAAAAAACCGGCTTTTTTTGGGACAATGGATATTATCAGTATTTTAGTTGTGATGCTCTCAATGCGGATGAAACGATTTTAGATTCTACTCTTGAGCACCATCTTGGTAAGTTTTTAAAATTTTATTGAAGTGATCTTTACCCACAAAGAAGCCCCCAATTCTGGGGGCTTTGCTATTTTTGAACGTTTACGGATACCTTTTTGAATGAATAGTGTTGGAAAACCAGGCTGACGGCCATCATCGACACTGCTGCAGTTAAAGCGATCATTAATTCCATTTGATACACTCCTTGATTTCAAATCGGCTTCTTGCCTTTTGGGAGCTACCATCCTGGAACCTCCTTTCTCGAAATCCTATCAAGCAGGAATCGTGCCAATCTTTTTGGACCTAAACAGGCCTAGTTTGACACCAAAACAAAAAAAAGGGCCACTTTTGTGGCCCCTACTGGTTCGATTCGTTACTAGTTATTCACTCTTAGCGATTAAGCCAGACCTTCTTATCGCACTAATTGAGGTCTGAATCGAAGGTATGAGACATAAGTTCATAATGAACCTTGGCTCCAGTGTGAACGATGTTATAGATCGCATAGCCACCGTTTCCGCCACCAACACCAACACTGAAGCGGATGAGGTTAAGGCGTGGTGCCAGTTTATGAGAGATGAGTTCCACAGTCATATCATCGATGTCGTTCTCGAAGATATCCAGAGTGCTCTGGCCGACTTCGTTCATACTAAAGGCCTTCAAAACCTCTGAGATAAGAGCTGGATCAAACTTTTTGAGCATCGCTTTTAGTTGAGCCTGGGAAAGATCACCTGGCTCAACGTATTTCTGGACGACTGCCGAGACCGTGAAGAATTGATTCTTATAGTCCTCGTGAGTGGTGCACTTACCGATGTAGCGGGAAGACCCATCAGGCATTTCTTTGAAAGAGTTTTCGTATTTCTCAGTGCGGGACATGTCCTGGGCAAAGGTCATACCCGAAATTAAAAGACTTGCGATGAAGATGTACATAGAAGCTCCTTTAGACTTAATGGAGCACTTGTACCTCAGCCGAGTACTGTTGCGAATGGATAAAAATTATATGATGACCATAAAAAAAAGCCCCCGGGGGAAACGGGGGCTTTAAGGGGTGGGGGAACATGAAATCTGGGGGTTATTTTTGGCGGTTTCCCGCTCGCCGGTTCATGAGCCGGCTAAAAAGTAATGTAACAGTCATCATTGAGAGCATGAAGGCACCAGTACCTAGAATCATCTTCTCCATGGGGTTCCTCCTTGGGATCTTGGTTGATACATCCTGTACTTTTTAGATAGGTGGTTCATCCTTGAACCGGATGGGATTCTTCGTTGAATGCTCCATCGCTCTTAACTTCCGTGAGGCTTTTATCTGTGAATCTTTTTCGTTACATCCTGTAACTAAAGTCTCTACCTTCCTGGCGGAAACTTCCGGACTCGAAAATTATAAAGCAGGAAGCGTGCCAATTTGTCGGCCATTGAGTTTTCTGCCAGTTGCCGGATTTTGCCCCCACAACTGGGGCCAAGGTGAGTATGAAATCTCTCTCGTGGGGCCAATTTGTGGTGGTGCCAATTGAGAATTCCGATGCCCCTACTCGGTTAGGCCCACCGAACATTTTCTCTGTCAGGACATATGAGAAAAAATAATTTCATACTACTTGTGAACTTATTTTATCCATGAAACCATGAATTCAAGACTGAACACAGTAAGTGTTCACGATGACCAGGAGGGTGAAGAGATGCAACCGCACTACTACTTGATGAGAAGTAAAAAAATCCTAAGACTAGAATGGGATATGTCCATCGAAGAACTTCCTCTGAGCATCCGCTCTCAATCTCTTAATCCTGATGAAATGATCCGAATGAACCAAGAACAGGCCAACTGGCGAGTGGTCATTTTCCGTGATGAAATTATGGAAATGGATGAATACACCGAGTGGCTCGCAACTCCGGAAGCGATGATGGAAGACGAGCTGGAATACGATCTGACTGCCAACTAAGACAGGCACACCAGGGCCTTATCTCTCAGATAGGGCCCAACTATCTCTTCTAAGTTATCAATCCCTCATACAGAGCTAATTCTCGACTTAAATTGTGCGACAATGGATTTCCATCGGAGGAACCCATGAGCGCAAAAAATAACCCACAAGATACTTCTCGGCAGGAAATCATAAAAAATTTTATGCCGACGATCCGCTACTGGGCCAAGCACTACCACTACCAGTATCACCAGGTATTGGATTTCGAAGACTTAGTCATGGTTGGGGTCATTGGTTTGATCGATGCCATGAATAAGTATAAGAAAGATAAGAAGAATCAATTTAAAACCTATGCGGAATTCCGAATCCGTGGGGAAATCATCGACGAACTCCGTAAACAGGACTGGATGACCCGTTCTGAACGTACCAAGCAGAAGAAGTATAAAAAGGCTAAACGCAATTTAACTGAAGAATTGGGCCGTGATCCGACCTCGGAAGAGATGACTAACGTCCTTCAATTTAAATCCAAAGACGTGACCCGTATGGAGCAATACGAGACCGGCGAAACTATTAAACAATACGTTGAGGGTGAAACCATAGGGCAGGGCTCACTTATCTCTACAGAGCTTGAAAATTATACCTTGAAGAAGACGCTGGCGGTGATGATGGATGAGCTGCCGAAAACGATGCGTCTGATTGTGATGCTGAA
This sequence comes from Halobacteriovoraceae bacterium, assembly GCA_040382895.1. Lineage (GTDB taxonomy): Bacteria > Bdellovibrionota > Bacteriovoracia > Bacteriovoracales > Bacteriovoracaceae > Peredibacter. The sequence continues at coordinate 3,902 of JBEIEO010000112.1, read as the reverse complement.
ATACTTTGAGGATCTTAATTTCCATGAGATTTCAAGTGTAGTGAATCTTTCTGAAGGACGGATTTGTCAGCTACATGCTGAAGCTTTAGAACTTTTAAAAGAGCATCTCGAGAACCAAAAAGTAGATATCCTGGCGGCCTAAAGGCCCGCCAGTTTTTTTTACTTACTGGCCGGGATTCTTGTATTCTCTGGAAGATTTTTCGCCTTTAGCTTAGCGACCACCAACTCTTCTGGCACTTTTTCATGCCCTGGCCACTTGGCCGTCAGATGCCAGGTCAGTGCTTCGGAATGATATTTCCCTAGCTTCCCTGTCCGTAAAGCCCTTAAAGCAAGTTCACGATTTTCTCGGGAAGGTTTGGTATAGCGGATGAAATTTAGAAGATTCTCCGGCGAGGGACTTGGATAGAAAAACGTCAGCGGTAGATCTCCGGCCCCTTCGGTCTGGGACAGAATAAGGCTCTCAGCAAAAGGGATATCTGAATGAGACACGGCCAAAAGTTCCCGAGCGGTCTGAGGATCTAACTTCGGGCCAAATTCCCCACTCATTTGCAAAGAAACAAGGCGGATGGTGGACGGAACCCAGGATGAATTTATGAGAGTGGCAGAGCCTACGGCCATGAGAATGTACAGCAGTGACATGCTGGCTAAGCCTAAACCGTTATACTTAAAAAAGGTCTTCGGTCTTCCTTGAGCGATTTCCTGATGGAAAACGGAGCGGTACCAGAAGAGGCTGTAGCCCATTAGGCAGGAGACTAACCCCAAGGCCATCAGATAGAAGGGATTTATTTGATTTACCATGCAGAAGAAAAACATGAGGAACCCTACCCCGGCAAAAAATCCTTTGGTAAGGATACGTTTAAGAAACGAGACATCCGCACCCATTAACCGATAGCGTGGAAGCTTAGTCAGAGAAGATGCATTAGCGAAAACGAAAAATTCGCTGAAGGCCGACATGATAAACATCGGCGCCATAACTTCATACGGGAGTTGCTCCATACCCTTTCCAAAACTCAGGGCGATGAGAATATGGGTGAGAAAAACAGACGCCAGGACCAGAGCTTTGATGAACATGTCTTTATACAGAGCAGGCCGCAGCTGGGTGAAGGGAATATGCATTTTGTGAAACTCGATATTGGCCGCAAACGACATCGGGCGGCTCTTGTGGTGAGCCCACCAGATAAAACCGTTAGCGTAGAAGGCCAGGAACATGAAGTTTGGCGCAAAAAGAACCACGGCTACATGGAGCAGAAAAACCAGCACCACCGGGAGAGCGAGTTTCTTGAGTCCGGGGATGGTATAGAGTCTAAGCCACCAGTTCATCTTCGTTCCCTTCTTGTTTCAATTGAAAATGCAGAAGCAAAATGTCCTCAAGCCGCGGAGGATGGTCGAGCTTGAATTTAACTACGGCCGTATCTTCGTCCACGACGTCTCGGGGAATGAGGTAGAGCATCTTACCATCGTAGTCCTGACGGATGCGAGCACAGCGCGGATGCTTGAAGACTGGATGGTCTTCGGTCTGTTTGAGGAGAAAAAACTTCTTCTGTAGATCATTGACCGGAGAGTCCACCATGAGTTTTGTTTCCTGAAGCAGGATCAAGTGATCAGTGTAGTCGTTGAGTTCTGAAAGAATATTGGTGGTGATGATAACGGTTCCTCCGGCGGAAACGTAGTCTTTCAACTGATCCAGAAAGTAGCGCTGGCCTTCGATGTCGATGACCGCCGTGACTTCATCCAGGAGCATAAGCTTCGGTCGGGCCGCAAGCCCCAGCATCAATAGGAACTGCATCTTTTGACCGCGGGAAAGATCGGCGTAGTTTTTTTTCAGAGAGATTTTGCGGTCTTTCATGAACTGATTAAAAATTTTATTGTCCCAGCGAGGAAAGACTTCGCGGTAGATTTTCACCATCTCAAGCAGACTAAAAAACGAACTGACGTCGATCTGTTCATGGATGAAAAAGACTTCCTGGCGCTGGGAGAATTCAAAGGCATAGGGGTTTTCACCCTGCACATTTACTTGACCGCTGTCAGCAGCTTCAGAGCCTGCGAGCAAGCGTAAGGTCGTGGACTTCCCTGCCCCGTTGCAGCCGATTAGTGTGTAGAACTTTCCTTCTTCGATGGCGAAGGAGACTTTCTCCAAAACTTTCTTTTTTCCGAAACTTTTGAAGACGTGGTTGAATTCGATGAGTTTAGTCATGAAGACTCATCGGATGAACCGATGCAAATCTTGACTAAAAAACTTTAGAAGCATATGGCCTAAGTTATTGAAAGCTTTTGGACATGAGAGAAATTCCCGCTCCTGGCGGCCAGGGTGGCCTCGACCCATTTACGGAAGAAGGTCAGCATATGCTCTTCCAAAGGTTTTCCTTCCAAGACCCCTAACGCATAGGCCGTGGCTTCATAAGTTGAAACCCAATCAGGTCGTGGGGCTTTTCGAAGTTTATACTCGGCCACCAGACCCGGTGGAAGTTTAACGGTAGGAATAGCATCAAAGCGCTCTTCGCGTTTTTTGACTTTCTTGGCCTGAGTCCAATTTCCATCAGGTACGATCAGGTGATAAGGCCCGGGATACATTTGCATAAAATCTGCGTTCAATTCCTGGGAAGCCTCATCCGGAAACAAGAAGAGCGGTCGGCCTGGACGACTCAAGATCTCATCAGGTGTGAAATTTTCATTCATGCGACCACGGATAAATATCTTTGTAGTCTCCGGAAGAATTTTTTCAACGAACTGAGCGGTATTAGATGTGAGTGTGAGCTCACTTACATGCACGATGATCGAAACTTTAGTCTGACAACTGGCAGGTGTGAGCTGCGAGCACACACAGAAGTGATTATTAATCCGACAGTTCAAACAGCGATTATGATGTGAGGCCCGGCGCTGACTCATGTCAGGGCACCACTTAAAACCGCTTCCATTTTTTTCAGTGTCACACCTTGAGTTTCCCCCATCGGTTCAAAGCCCCGACGCTCAAAACGTTGAGTCACTTTGGTCACCACTTCCGGGCCTATGTTGTAGTCTTTGAAAGTCACAGGTAACCCCATCTCAACAAAGAACCTGGATGTGGCTGCAATAACTTTTTTTACGTCTTCGTCGTTGTTGACTGGGATGTTCCAGATGCGCTCACCATATTGTTTGATTTTGGTGAATTTTTCTTCGCGCATTTCCCACATTATGGATGGAAATACCAAGGCCAGTGTACGGGCATGATCAATCCCATAAAGTGCGGTGAGTTCATGTCCAATCATATGGGTCGACCAGTCGTGTGGTACACCCACACCGAAGACACTGGAAAGGGCCATGGTGGCGCACCACATGTGGCTAGAGCGGGACTCGTAGTCTTTCGCCTTAAGAGATTTTGGTCCTTCTTCGATGAGCGTTTTTAAAACCGCTTCAGCGAAACGATCCTGCAAAGGAGCTTTGGCATCAAATGTTAAATACTGTTCCATCACATGAACAAAAGCATCCACGATGCCGTTTCCAACCTGGCGATCGCTGAGACTCATGGTGGTCAAAGGATCGAGGATTGAAAAGTTTGGATACACCAGAGGGTGTCCGGCAGAAAGTTTGTCCTCTCCGCGAGAGATCACAAAAAAGCAATTCATCTCGGAACCGGTAGCTGGAAGAGTCAGTACCGAACCAAAAGGAACTGCAGCTGTAAGTGCCAACTCACGAATGGTGAGAATGTCCCAGGCTTCACCCTGATAAGGTACCGCCAGTGAAATGAATTTTGCAGAATCTAAAACCGAGCCACCACCGATAGCGAGGATAAATTCGATCCCCTCTTTGCGGATAAGGTTCACTGCTTCGATGGCTTTCTCATAAGTAGGGTTCGCCTGAACGCCAGAGACTTCAAAAAGTTTTTTACCTTTCAGGGCACTGATTACCTGATCATAAACGCCATT
>JBEIEO010000111.1:0-9240 GCA_040382895.1 Halobacteriovoraceae bacterium | reverse complement strand
GCCTGCGCTCTTCAGGTGATTATGATGTGGGTCTGGTCGCTCAGGCCCTGGGAGGCGGTGGTCATTCACACTCCGCTGCTACTATTCTTTTCAAACCGAAAGGTGAAACCACCGATGAAGTGATTAACAAGACAGTGAAGCACGTAGAAGAGATCGTGAAGAAGCTTGGTTCAAATTAGAAACAATCCCAAATCGTTGAAGAGTCATAAAAAAAGCATGTGACGCGATTTACTTTCACTGGTGAAAGTGATTACTGCTCCGTAATCACCTTACGAATAAACATGATGGCCATTAACACCAAGACAGCGATGAAACTGTACTCCATGATCTTCATGTTCTTTTTAATCTTCTCAGGATCTTTGGCGAGCTTATTTTCTTTTGGAGCTTCTTCTGAGAAATCCGGTGCTTCCATCTCTGGATAGATGCCCAGGTCGGCCAGTTTCATTTTTGACTGCTGAGGGAGAAGTGATTCAAAGTCACCGTCATGAATTTCGATCATATAAAAAGATGTATCGCCTCTTCCGCCTTTTACTTTAACTTCATCAGCACTACCAGCAGCACCAACTTGATAACGGACTTTATATTCATCCAGGATTTTAGAGATAAGGTTGATTTCGTGTTGAGACAAGCCTTGGGTGATCATTCGTTTTTATCCAGGAATTTTACCATGCGTGATTTAAATAAACGCTCATTCCACTTCAAACCAAGACGCCGAAGCGCTCGACGGTCAAGAGACAGATAAGAGCTCTCAATCTCAGCATGGAGAGATTGAATGTCTGATTCAGAAAATGATTTGAGAAAGTGAGCACCACTTGTGAGGAACTCACGATTAATACTGTTATCTGCCACAACCACCGGACGGCCCGTGCAGAATCCTCCCAGAGCTTTGGCGGGGAAGAAATGCTTGGAGAAATCCCAAACAGCTTTAGCCTGATGAGAGTACATGGCACTGGTAGCTTCACAGTGATCACCGGCAAAATCAATCTGCGGAAACTCTTTGCGGATCGGATCCAGATGCTCAGTCGGTCCCATGACGCGGATCATTTCGCCTTTTGCGATAAGAACCGACGCAATTTTTCGGAAATTTTCCAGCGACATATCATGGGAATAAATCAGATGATGCTCGAAGAGAAAATTGTGATTCTCATCTGTCACAAAGGGATACTCCTCAGTGCGGAAAGTTGGCTGGATAACTTCCGCATTAGGAAGTTCGAGACGTTTTTTCAATATCTCCGAGGATATGCTAATCTTGGGATAATGAACGAGCGCTTTCTCGCGCCACTCATTCACAAAATTGGTGAAAAGCTTTTGCCACCAACCAAGCTTAGACTGATCCACAAAATCCCAATCCATGATGTAGAGATAAGGCTTCACATGGGCGGGGAAGTTAATGCCATGGATGTAACCACGGCTAAAAATGATGACTTTTTCAATCGAAGGATGAAGCGGAATCCCCTTCACGGCTGAAGGAAGTATCCAAAAATTTTTAGCAAATACTGAAGCATCTTTAGTCTTATGAGTGAGAAAACTGGATACAATTGGACGAGTCTCGATGGTTCCGAGGATTCCACCTTGCTGGTGGGAAATTGTGTAGATTTCAGAGTTTGGAAACAGGTTGAGTGCCAACTCCACCAGGAAAGTGGCATCGTCACGACTTAAAAGGGAATCAACACAGATAGCGGTTTTCATAATTAATATTTCTTCAACTGGATGATCAAAGACCCGATGATGAGAATCCCGCCACCCAGAAGTTGCAGGTCATTAAGTTGTTTTCCTAAAAAGATCCAGTTCGCAATGATGGCGAAGAATGGAAAAAACATTTCGGCGACGGCAGTGGATTTAGCTGAGATGCGCTTGAGCCCTTGATAATAAAGCCACATGGCAAGTGCACCGGAGATCAAAACCATGATCAAAACCCGCAGATAATCCTCCCCCATCGGAAGAATGAGACTTGAGTCCCACTTCACAAAAGGGATAAGCACCAAAAGTCCCGTAAGGAAACGACCACCCATAATGGATTTCGTATCAAAACCTACCATCGATAAGCGCTTACCGAAAACAGTGGTGGCCCCCCAACCAAGAATCGAAACTCCCACCAGCCCATATCCATAGATAGCGTTATCAGATGTGACGGTATTGAAATTATTCTGGATCAGATTATAAAAACGAACGATGTCCGGAGAGCTGATAAACAGACCACCAACCAAACAAACAAAGGCCCAGCCTAAAAACTCTTTTTGAATTTGTTCTTTTAAAATCAAGGCCGACAAGAGGATCGCCACCACTGGTTGAAGCTTTTGCAGGAGGATCACCAGCGAAGGATTGAGATACTGAAAAGACTGAGTAAAGGCCACAGTGGCCACTGCTGAGCCGACTCCGCCAATAATAATGAAGCTGAAAACATCCGCGAGCTTTAATTCACCGATGCGTTTGATGGCACCGATAATTCCCAAAGAAAAGATCAGAGTCAGAAGGATATGTTCGTAGAACACGATGGTGATAGGATTGATCCCTCTTTCCACTAATGGATAGCGGATGAGAGTATCCATACCCCAAAAAAAGCAGGCCAAAATAACGAGGAAAGTGCCGGCCACTCAAAAATCCTTTTATTACCGATAGCTTTATACTAGCCCGGAATAAAAGCTTTGAAAAACATTCTGTGCCCGTTTAGCCACTAGTTCTTTCTTGATCTTCTTGCGGTCCTGTTTGTATTGCTCTTTGGTGAGCTCTACACCCGGAAGTAGTCCGAAGTTAATATTAGAAGGGCATGGCTTTTCGATGGTCATGATGTAATTCACTAAAGCACCCATAGCAGTTTCTACGGGAAATGAAATGGGCTGTTCGCCTTTTAGTCGTCGAAGCACCTGGAAAGCCACATAGAGCCCCATGGAGGCTGACTCGGTATAGCCTTCCACGCCAGTGATCTGCCCCGCAAAGTACAGTTCCGAATGTTTCTTACTTTTCAGATCATAGTCTAAAAGTTTTTTGGCATTGAGAAATGAATTGCGGTGGCAAGATCCCAAATGGATGAAACTGGCTTCCGCAAACCCAGGGATCATTCGGAATACACGAACTTGTTCTTTGTAAGTAAGACGGGTTTGGAATCCCACCAGATTATACGCCGATCCCAGCAGATTTTCTTTGCGTAATTGAACCACAGCATAAGGCCATTTGCCGTTAATATCCGGCTCAAGACCCACAGGCTTCATGCAAGAAAACCGGGCCGTATCTTTCCCACGCTCGGCCATCAGATCGATAGGCAGACAGGATTCAAAAAACTTCCAGTCTTCAAATTCTTTCGGCGGTACTTTTTCAGCTTTTACCAGCTCCTCCACGAAAGCGTAGTACTCTTCCTTGGTCATGGGAGCATTCAGATAATCTCCACCCTCTTCCATCGGTTTATGACGATCTTTCACATACATCTTGGAAATATCCAGTGAATCCGCATCCACCACCGGAGCAATAGCATCGTAGAAATAGAAATCATCTCCTGAAACTTCTTTTTGAATCCACTCTTCCAGAGATTTTGTGGTGAGAGGACCTGTGGCCACAATCACGTAGTCACAAGAAAATTCTTTTTTAAGCTCCAGAGGATTGGACGCTTCGCGCTCCACGACCTGAATCAAAGGATGGTTTTTGAGTTGCTGAGTAATTTCAGCCGAGAATTTTTCCCGATCCACGGCCAGAGCGTCTCCGGCAGGAACCGCATGGATAGTAGCGCAGTCAATGATGAACGAACCCATCGCCTTCATCTCAGATTTAAGCAGCCCATGAGCTGAGTGGGGATCGAGAGACTTTAAAGAATTGGTGCAAACCAGTTCACCGAAAGTTGGAATTTTTTGGGCCGGATTTAGTTTAAGAGATTTTCCTTCAATCAGCACCACTGAGACACCGTTACGGGCCAGGTACATGGCCGCTTCAGATCCCGCCAATCCTGCTCCGATAACCAGAACTTTGGACTGATTTGAATTATTCATATTCTCTCTCTCAGAAAGGTTATTTTTAGGCTATATTTAAGTGATTCCTCTTACCCTTTTTTTAGGCGCAGTGTCAAGCAACTGAGGTATGACTTATGAAAACTCAAATCCATCTCCATCAGACCCATCATACTATCGCTGATTTTGCGGGCATTTACCGGTTTGCGACGGAGAATCTTAAAGGTGATGGCCTGCATTTATTTCCCGAACTCTATCTCACCGGATACCCCCTTCAGGACCTGGTGCTTCAGCGGGGATTTGTTGAGGCTTACCTTGATCATCAAGAAAAATTGAATTCCTGGGCCAAAAACCAAAAGGGCCAATGGCGTGCTTTGCTGGGGGGACTGGCCTATGAGTTGGATGGAAAAGTTCCAAAAAAAATTCAGAATGTCATCTATGAAGTGATACCGGGAGTTGGTTTAAGAAAACTATATACCAAACGACTGCTGCCTAATTATGACATCTTCGATGAACAAAAATACTTCTCGGCCGGAAAGAGTAACTGCTTCTATGAAATGAATGGTGAAACTTTCGGTCTTCAGATTTGTGAGGACATGTGGCATTCCAGTTTTCATGAAGTAGATCCCTGTGAATTAATGCTCGCAGAAGTGCGAGAAAAAAATCTCAAACTAACTGCTGTGATTAATCTTAGTGCTTCTCCCTATGAAGCTGCTAAAAAATCCAAGCGCCTCGAGCGAGCACGAAATATTTCTTTGCTCTTTGGCTGCCCCTTCATTTACGTCAACCGGGTTGGCGGTGAAGATGAAATACTTTTTGATGGTACAAGCTTTGTCATGAATGGATCAGAGCTCGCAAAAGAACTTGCAACATTTAAAGCTCAAAGTGCGGTTGTAACTTTCGAAAGCCAGGCCAGAAACTATACGCAAAAGCCTGACTTTCATCCTGAGAACACATGGGAAGGACTCTTCTCTCCTCGCATCAATGAAATCACCAGACCCGCTGTTCTCAAGTCATGGTCAGAAGAGGAATGTCTGGAAGTCATGCAGGCCTTGCAGTTTGGTCTACAAGAATATGCCACCAAAAGTGGTTTTAAAAAATTTATGGTCGCTCTCTCTGGTGGGATGGATTCCGCCTTGGTATTGGCCTTGACAAAACTCAGCCTAAAACCGGGCCAGGAAGTGGAAGCCATTTACATGCCCAGTATCTACTCCGCCCCACTTTCGACCCAGCTTTCCGAAGAAATGTGCCGTCGGTTGGGACTAAAATTGTCTTACCTGCCGATAAAATTTCTCCATTCTGCGGTTAAAAATGCCTTTACCCAGACTTTCCCGGAGCCCTTTGAAGGCCTGACCGATGAAAACGTCCAGAGCCGTCTGCGCGGAACCTTGCTCTATACCCGCTCCAACCAGACAGGTGCCATGGTGATTAATACATCCAATAAATCGGAGCTCGCCGTGGGGTACTCCACTCAATATGGAGATTCAGTGGGGGCTATTTCTCTTCTCGGAGATCTTTATAAAACAGAGGTTTACCAGCTTGCTCGCTTTGTGAATAAGCATTTTGGTAACCCGATTCCCGAGGGGATTATTGATCGTGGTCCATCGGCGGAACTGCGGGAAAATCAACTGGATCAGGACTCGCTACCGCCTTACTCCCGATTGGATACCATCCTGGAAGGTATCTTAAGTTATCGTTTAGGTAAAACCGACTTGATGGAGCTGGGATTCTCAGAAAACGAAGTTACAAAAGTACTTCAACTCTATCTAAAATCAGAGTATAAAAGAGCTCAGTTTTGCCCGATCTTAAAAGTGAAGGCAAAAAGTTTTGGTTTTGGTTATCGAATACCGATGAGCAAGAACCACGATTACTACATCAAATCTTAGTAGGGAGGATTTATGAGCGAGCAACAACCACAAGGCCAAAAAGCAAAAATCATGGGCAAGATCAACGAGATCAAGTCGAACGTTGAGACATTCATCTCTGACGTTAACGTTAACGAACTCAAAGATAGTCTGAACACTATGGTTAAGGACGCTCAGAAAGACTTCGGAAAATTGGTCGATAAAGATCTTGGGAACTTGAAATCAAAGTTTCAGAAAGAGAAATCAGCTCTAGAAAAGAAAGCTAAGAAATTCTTTGATAACCACAAAAAAGAAATTCAAGCCCTTCAGACAAAGTTTGATAAAATGGTAAAAGCTTCAGCCAAAAAAGCTCCCGCCAAAGCTGCAACATCTACGACGAAAAAAAAAGTGAGCGCTAAGCCTGCTGTTGCAAAAGCAGTGAAGAAAGCGACGAAGAAAGTTTCTGCGAAGAAAAAGTAATTCCTATAAGAAAAGGCTCCGGAATGGAGCCTTTTTTTTGTTATATTTTTTAAGCCACCACTTCGGTGACATGGAAAACCTTCCCACGCCCAGATTTTTTTGACATGTACATCATCTTATCCGCAAACTCGATGATAGATTTGGCACTGTCAGCATCACTTGGAAATTCAGCAATACCGACGGAAAGAGAAAGGCGGTACTTCTTATCTTTATCGATATTAAATTCAGCAGCTTTCACAGCATCAGAGATTCGAAGAGCAATCTTTTTGGATTCTTCTACATTGGACTTAGGCAGAAGTACTATGAACTCATCCCCACCATAGCGGTAAACCAGGTCACTTGAGCGTAATTGTGTTTTTAACACAGCTGCCATATCGATCAAAATCTGACTTCCCACCACGTGTCCGAATTGATCATTCACATTCTTAAAATAATCAATATCGACAAACAACAGGCTGAAGACTTCTTTTTCCTGAGGATAGCGGGCGATGTAATACTCAAGGTCTTCTACTAGCTTGCGCTGGTTATAAAGACCAGTGACTTCATCGGTGAATGACAGAATACGCATTTCATCTCTTTTTTTTGAATCAGAAAGAATAGAAAGCGAAGTTCTTAAAACGTTAACCAGATAATTACTCAGGATATCCTGAACAGAAAAATCAGATTGATTCTGGGCTACAAGATAAGAAAAATTATTGTTCCCGTTTTTCACCAGGAAATGAAATTTATCCTTCATAAAGCGCAGACCAAAGATAAGACCAGTTGGATCGTTCAGGAAGCGCTTGATACGTTTTGACTGATGGTCGTTCAGCTTAAAGAACTTTTTTATATCTGCCTGCATCTCCAACTGAGATGTGAATGGAATCTCTTTTTGGATATCAAAAAAAAGATTGAGGTATTGAAAAAGTCCTGCTGATACGTCTGTTACGGAGCAGAAATTCTCCGGTTTAGAAAAGAGATGGAGGACGGCCCGCTCGGGACTCCACTTCCCGCTTTGAATCACTTCATGCATTTGAAGACGGTAAATGATAGTGCGGATTTCTTCATCTTCAATTGGCAGTGTAACGAAGTCGAACAGGCCGGCACGAAAGGCTCCTACGATTCCATGATGATCGGATCTGGTAGAAAGCAGTGTGATAGCGGCCCGGGGAAGTTCCAGATTGATCTTCCGGATATCCATGATCGTTTTCTGATTCTGGCGGTTTGAGTAAAAAAATACGGCATCGGTGTTTTTCTTCGGATAATTCTCCAGCTCACTGACATCACTTAAGAAACTGATATGGTACTTAAGACCATTTTCCTTCAAGGCCATTTTAATGGCTTCGATGGAAAAGCTATCAAGTCCTATGGCCAGAATATCGAGATAATCGTCTATTTGCTTCATTACATGTCTATATTTTTCTTAAGTGCCTCAAGCGCATTGGATTTTTCAGTTTCATCCTCAAGCACAGATATCGCACTTCGAAGTGTCTTTATGGCCTTGTCGAGTTTATCTTCAAGTTCAAATCGACTTTCAACCGAACGTTTCTCCTGCATTGAGATCGACTCCATATCAAATTCCATAGCATCGATCTTACGCTTCAATTCAAGTATCTTCAGATCTCTATTTCGAATCTGAAGTTCCGAGTCTGATTTAAGTAATTCAAGTTTCTGTTCCAGCTCTCGCTCCCGCATCTGTACTTTTTTAACGTCGATTTTATTCTTTTGGGCTGCTTTATCAAGCTCAACCATCATTATCTTATTCTTTTCTTCAAGGATGAGTTTTCGCTCTTCGTGAAGTTTCAGATGGTCTTTTAGCTCAGTGATCTCGTCATTAAGCTTCTTGCGAATAATCGATAATTCAATTTTCTTTTCATCCAGCTCTGCACGCATTGTGAGATTCTGCCGGGCCTGAAGAATCTTATCCTCTTCCAGCTTTTGAATCTTTGCCAGTAATTCTTCGCGATCAGAACGAAGATTGGATATAGTGGCCTGCATTCGTTCCATCTCACCGGAATAAGCTTGAGAAACCTCTTTTAATTCTCTTCCAAGATTACCGTCATAACTTGACGCTGAAGCTTGTGCCGAAGGCGCAGGTGCTTCCTTGGTTTTCTTTTTGGTCTTATCTTCTTTTACCGGAGCTGCTTCTTCTTCATCTCCGCCAAAACTGATGCTTCCCAGGTCCAGATCATCAGAGACTAAAGATTGGTCAATGTCGGCTTCTTCACTTGCCTCAAGGGAAACGGCAGCGTCCTGATCATCTTCTCCAAGAGAAAGTCCAACATCTTCATCGTCCCCACCCAGAGATAAGCCAAGATCGTCATCATCACCAAGTGATAGATTCGCATCGTCGTCACCGCTAAGATCCATGGTGATTCCGACCTGCGAAGAGTCGCTGACCATAATCGCGTCAATCTCCTCCAATTTCTTGCGGGCATCATCAGAAAGATCATCTCCTCCTAACTCCCCTCCTAGATCCAGGTCCGGTATATCTTCTGCTGAATCATCAGAAAGAATGAGGTCAGCATCATCTCCTAATGATAGTCCGTCATCCGATCCGGTCTCGGTAACTCCAAAATCCAGATCCGGAGCTGCGTCATCATCAGCGCCCAGGTTCAAATCCGGGATATCATCTTCTTGAGTTTCATTAGTATCATCCATTGAGAAGCTATCATCCTCACCCAGATCCAGTGATTCTGCCTCATCAGTGGGCACATCGCCCCCTAGTTCGAGATCCATGCCGGAGTCTTCCATGCCTACATCTGGTGGTAATTCGTCAGGAGCTGAAAGGTCCAGTCCAGCATCGTCATCAAGGCTTAGTTCCAAACCGCCGTCGTCTTGTGGAGGAGGGGTTTCAGAATCTCCATCAGCGTTGAGTTCCAGATCTCCCAGATCATCCAATGAAAGTTCCTGGTCTTTATCACTCATAAGGTCTCCTAAGTCTAATTCATCCGGTGCGGATTGCTGGGCAAGAGCACCCACGGTTTGATAGCTAGGCTTTT
>JBEIEO010000110.1:0-9292 GCA_040382895.1 Halobacteriovoraceae bacterium | reverse complement strand
CACTCTAAGTGCAAAAGCCTTGAGATCATCCAGGTTGAGGAATGTCATATCCTGGCCATTAGCCTCAGGAAAAGATTTGAGAAGTTCTAATAAAATCGATTCGCTCACAAATCCTTCATCATTGAAAAAATAGACCACTTTGTAACAGGCCGGTCGGAATTCCTTATCCTGGTTTTGGGATGATTGAAAATGATAAATGAGATTCAATCCACTCATCGGTTCTCCTCATAGTGTCCAAAATCCAGTGCCAGTTTTCCGTTAGGAAGAAGTTCAATTTCGACCCCTTCCGGTGTAGTTTTCGCAGTTGCATGGAGTGGATCAATGACTTTCATGAAGGCAAATTTCTTTTGAGTATGAACCACTACCGATTTTTTATAACTGGTAGGGTTGTAAAAATTCACTCTGCGCACGTCCAGATAATTTAGTTCATGTGGAGAAGTTGCACGAATCCGCCATAAGCTAAAAATATCTCTGTCGGTCTGAATTTTCGGATGAGTGAGATTAAAGAAACGGAACAGATGACCCCAGAACTTCTGCTGATCTTCTGGATTGGTAAGTTTATCGCCTTCGTAAGTAATGAGGCGTCCCTCTCCAAGCTCCACAAGATTGATCGAAGTAAGAAAATTCACAGACTGAACTTTTAGATTGTTCTCAAGAAGGAAAATCTGCAGACGCTTATCCAGATCATCAGAAAGTCCAGAGCGATCCAATACAATTTTCTGTCCCATCATGAAGAGCTTCAGCATCTGCGCGAAGAGAGTGCGATCCATACCTTCAGCATGGAAGAACTTCACTCGATGATGAGAGCCATCGATCCATGCAGGAGTGAAGTTCAGATTTTCATGCTGATGATACATCCAGCGAAAATTCTGTCCCAAGAATGCCTTCAGACCATTTTTCGCAAAAACCTGAGGGGCTTTCTGGTCAAAAAGATCTATCAACGAGTAAGGTCTGAAGTCCTGACCCAAATCCGGCTTTTCGACAAGATAATGAAAACGGTGTTCAATTTCTTCATTGCTGAAATGCTCATTGAGACAACGACGAAGAAGATCTTTTTTCTCTTTCGGATTAAGCAAGCAAGTACTAAACCAGCGGTGATGAATATAGCTATCAAAGAGATCCTGGAAGTAATGAATCTGAGATTTGCCACTTCCCATCGCGCGCTCAATAGTATCGCGTGGGCCGGAGCCAAAGATCGTTATCTCTTTTGTTCCTTCCCAGAATGGTGCCAGCGAATCCTGGGCGAGGGAGAGGAATAACGAAGCCACATCGGCGCGGAAATCATTTTTATATTTTTCTTCAACCTGAGTCTGCGAAAGTTCTGTGCCTTCCGGTAAATTCTTTTTCAAGTAACGGGAGAAGCCTTGTTCAAAAGCAATTGAGCAATCATTCAAGAAAGAAACGACTCTCCCCTTTTCGCGAAAATTAAATTCTGCACCCCAGACTGGTGCCTTTTTCTTTTGAGACCCAAGCATTTCACCGAAAGCCGCGACGAATCCAGCGAAGTGTTGAAACACTTTAGGTTCGAAGAATGAGTACATCTTGTTAAGGGTATTATCCTGATCTAATGAGGCCAGGTGCATGCCTTCCTGGGAAACACTGAGAGTCCGGGCAGCAGTAATAGGAACACCACCGTTAGGTAGAAAGGGTGCTGGGGTTAATGGCAGTAACCAGCAATACTTTCGACCATGCTGCGTCAAAATGGCAGTTAGTCGTACCAAGTCTCTTTCAGGATGATATTTACCGAAGTCCCATTTTCCGTCATTTTCAGCGTGGAATCCCCAATACAGCGGAATAAAGATGATTTCACGAGGCCCAAACTCCAAAATTCGAGCCTCCCATAGTGCAGCCGAGGTTTTCCAATAGCAAAACCACTGCTCACCTGGTCGAACCGGGTCTAGATGTTGTCGAGTCTCTTCCTGAGGGCCCAAATTAACTCCAAAAAATATTCAAGTCATCCGTCTCATTTTAGCTTAATAAATGCTGTGAAGTGTATCAAAATAATGGGGTTCACTTGAATTCACAAAAACTGATTTTTCCGCTACACTTTGCCGACTAGAAAAGGATTATACTTATGTGGTTTTTTACTCCCGAAGAAAAAGAGATTCAGAAAACGTGTCGTGACTTTGCCCGTAACGAGCTGGCCCCTGTAGCTGAGCACCACGACAACGAAGAAAGCTTTAACCTCAAAGCCTTCAAACACATGGGTGATTTGGGACTTCTGGGGATTACCACAGATCCTGACTACGGCGGCGCTGGCATGGGTGCCACTGCAGCGACCATCGTGATGGAAGAATTTGGAAAGGCCTGCGCCGGCTCCACACTCTCTTACCTTGCTCACACCATCCTGTGTGTGAACAACCTGAACAACAATGGCTCAGATGAGCAGAAAGCCAAGTATCTCCCAAAACTCATTTCCGGTGAGCATGTCGGATGTATGGGCATGAGCGAGCCGGAATTCGGTTCTGATGCTGTTGGCATGCAGACTAAAGCTGTTCGCCAGGGTGATTTCTATGAAATCACAGGAAATAAAATGTGGATCACCAACGCTCAGTACGCTGATGTGGTTTATCTCTACACTCGTACAGGTCCGGGCAAGAAAGACCTGACGACTTTCATCGTTGATAAGGGGACTCCTGGTTTCAGCGTTTCAAAAGAAATTCATAAAATGGGTATGCGCTCATCTCCAACAGGTGAGTTGTCGTTCCAGAAAGCAAAAGTACCAGTGGCAAATCGTGTGGGCCAGGAGGGCGATTCTGTCATCCACATGATGAAAAACCTCGAGATCGAGCGTATCACCATCGCTGGTATTTCACTGGGTATCGCTCAGGCCTGTCTTGATCAGTGTATCAAGTACGCTGGTGAGAGAAAGCAGTTCGGCAAAAACCTTGCTCACTTCCAGATGATTCAGAAGATGATCGCTGAGATGTACTCTGAAACTGAAGCCATGAGACGCATGCTCTATACTGTTTGCTACGAATACGATCATGGCAACAAATCAAACAACCTCGCTTCTGCAGTTAAATTGCAATTGCCAAAAATGGCAACCAAGATTGCTTTAGATGCTATCCAATTGCATGGCGGATACGGCTACTCTCGAGAGTTCCCGGTTGAGCGCATGATGAGAGATAACAAACTCAACGAAATCGGCGCTGGTACAAATGAAGTGATGATCATGATCATCGCGAAGAACCTATTGAAAGAGGCATTGGCCCACTAATGAATGAATTTCAGAAAGAACTGTGTGCGAATCTAAGTAAGTATTGCTGGGACACCATCGAGCCCCACATGGAACACGATGATGCCGAAGGCAAGTTTCGTATGGAATTCTTCAAGGGTCTTGGTGACTATGGAGTTGCCGGAGTCACCCTTCCTGAAGAATACGGCGGCGCCGGACTTACTTATCTTGATTACTGTTATGTCCTGGAAGAGATCGCCAAAGTTTCTGTTCCCTACGCCGTAACTCTCTCCGTTTCATCTATGGTTCAAACTATTCTTAACGAATACGGGAATAAAGCTCAGAAACAAAAATATCTACCGGCGCTTACTTCCGGAGAAGAGATCGGAGCTTTTGCGCTTTCTGAATCGCATTCCGGCTCAGATGCGGCTGCCATGAAAACCACGGCAAAAAAAGTTGATGGTGGTTACATGTTGAACGGAACCAAAATGTGGATCACATCTGGCGGGATCGCCAAAACCTACATCGTCATGGCCCGCACAGGTGGTGAGGGAGCCAAAGGTGTTTCGGCCTTCATCGTGAGAGATGGCGCCAAAGGTTTTTCATTCGGAAAAGCTGAAAAGAAAATGGGATGGAAGACTTCTCCAACCCGTGAATTAGTCTTTGAAAATTGTTTTGTGCCAACGGAAGACATGCTGCTGGAAGAAGGCAAAGGCTTCAATGTCGCGATGGGTGGATTGGATCGCGGTCGTGTGGCGATTGCGGCCATTGGTGTTGGTTGCGCTCAACGCGCACTGGATGAAGCTGTTAAGTACAGCTTAACTCGTCAGCAGTTCAAACAAGCGATCTTTGATTTTCAAGGCCTTCAGTTCATGCTCTCTGATATGGCGACGGACGTTGTGAGTTCACGCCTCATGGTGTTGAGTGCTGCCCAGTCTATTGACGATAAAAAAACCAACAGTAAACTCTGCTCGATGGCGAAACTGAAAGCGACTGATGTTGCGATGAAAGTGACAACAGATGCAGTTCAGGTACTCGGTGGAGTTGGGTACACTTCTGAATATCCGGTTGAGAGATTCATGAGAGATGCCAAAGTCCTTCAGATCGTCGAGGGTACCAATCAAATTCAACGTGTGGTCATCGCCCGCCACCTCAAGAAAGAGTACGAACAACATGCTTAATTGGAACATCCGATCTCATTACGAGGCTAAATTTGGTCCAGATTTCGAAGCCACTTTAAAGGCTTACCACGATCAGCTCGACTCAAGTGAGACGGGCTTTTTCCATCTACCGCAAAATCAGGAACTGCTGAATGAAGCCAAAGCAGCTTATGAGAAGTTTAAATACAAAAAATACTTCATTCACGTTGGCATCGGTGGTTCAGCACTCGGACCGGACATGTTCCTCAAATCCCTTGGCTCAAAGAAAGGTGTAGAGTTCATCTTCGTGAACAACATTGATCCAGACGATCTCCATCGTCAGTTGACCAAAGTGAACATCAAAGATGCATTGATTTATATTGTCTCGAAATCCGGAACCACGGCCGAAACAGTTGCTGCCATGAGTATTCTTGCTTCAGAACTGAACAAAGCGGGCATCAACGAAAATCAATATAAGGACTACTTTGTTTTCTGTACCGATCCACAGAAAGGAGATCTGAGAAAGATCGCTTCGAAATGGGGCGTAAGTGCACTTACTATCCCATCCAACATTGGTGGACGCTTCTCAGTTCTTACCCCGGTTGGTTTTCTTCCTATGCTATTTGCTGGCATCGATGCAGGACGAGTTCTCAAAGGTGCTGCTGAACTTCAAAAGAAACTTACAGACAAAACGCAAGGACAAGAATTCTTCAAGCTTGCTGCCTGGGTTAAGGATCTTCATGATAAAGGCATTCGCCAAACAGTGATGATGCCATACTCCTCTTTGCTGAAAGAGTTTTCGGCATGGTTTGTTCAATTGTGGGCAGAAAGCTTAGGCAAAGAAGGTAAAGGGATGACCCCAGTACCTGCCTATGGCGCTACAGATCAGCATTCTCAAATGCAATTGTTTATGGAAGGTCCGGAAGATAAAACTTTGTTCCTAATTGAAGTTGAGAAATTTGAACACGACTATCCTCTTTCGAATAATATTCCAGGAGACTCCTTCAAAACCTTGGGACCTTTTAGTTTAGCAACGCTGATGAAAGCAGAATTCGAAGGGACATTGGAAGCCTTGAAAGAAAGCAAACGCCATGTAGTTCACCTGAAAATTCCCGCTGTTAACGAGGAATCCCTAGGCCAGCTAATCCTTTTTTCCGAATGCCTGACTGTTTTGATGGGTAAAATGCTTAAGGTTGACCCTTTCAACCAACCAGGAGTCGAGGCAGGAAAAAAATATGCCTATGCTTGGTTAAAATCTCACTCATAAATGTCGATTAGTCTCTAACTGCGTCTTGCTGAAAAAAGGTCTAAGACTTACAATAGACCTCATACTTAAAGCTGGAATCTTTTGGAGAAGTCATGAGTGATGACAATAACGCGACCGTCGTTATAACTGATATTAGAAAAGCCTTGGCCTCAGCTGAAGAAGAAGCTAAGCAAAAGCCGGCTTGTTTGCTGGTTGTTGGCGGCGAACTCAATGGTTCTATCTTCAATCTTGTTGGCGGTGAGAATGTTATCGGCCGTAATCCAGACTGCAGCATTTCTTTAGACTTTCATGGTGTCTCACGTAAACACTTCACAGTTACTCTGAACGATAACGAAGCAGTTGTTACTGACCTTGGCTCGGCCAATGGTACTTACTTAAATAATCAAAAGCTTTCGACTCCAACCGTGCTTAAGCGCGCAGACATGATCAAAATTGGCGCAATTGCCATGAAGTATCTGCCAGCTGGAGATCCTGAGCGTCTGACCTACGACAAGCTACATGAAGAAGCCAACACTGATGGTCTGACCAAGTGTTATAACAAAACTTTCTTTAACAATGCTCTTGAGACCGAAGTGAAGAAATGTAAAGTTACTGGTAAACCGCTGACTCTTATTATCTTCGATCTGGATCATTTCAAAAAACTAAACGATAACTTCGGCCACGATGCCGGTGACTTCGTTCTGAAAGAAAAAGCCCGTCTTCTTCGTGAAGGCGGCGTTCGTCAGGGTGATGTCTTCGCTCGTTATGGCGGTGAAGAGTTCTGTGTTCTGCTTCCGAATACAAACCTTAAACAGGGTTTTGAGATCGCAGAACGTCTAAGAAAGCTCGTTGAGAAACACGAATTCATATATGATGGCAAACGTCTTCCTGTAACCGCTTCTATCGGCGTAGCTGATTACCGCCAGGGTGTGAACAACGGAACAGACCTTTTTAAGCGAGCTGACTCTGCGGTTTATAAGTCCAAAGAGGGCGGAAGAAACCAGGTTAACTTCTTCAAGGGATAAATGCTCGCACCACCGAAAATCGGACTTCTGCCCGAACATCTGATTGATCAGATTAAGGCCGGCGAAGTCATCGAGCGCCCCGGTAATCTCATCAAAGAAATTCTCGAGAATAGTATCGATGCAGGTGCCAAGCGCCTTCAATTGACACTTAAAAATAATGGCCTTGATCTGATTAATCTCAAAGATGACGGACATGGCATTCTTTCTAAAGACTTGCCACTCGCCTTTTCAAGACATGCTACTTCTAAGATTTCACGGTTCGAAGACCTTTATCGTCTTCATTCCTTCGGATTTCGAGGTGAAGCACTCGCTTCTATTTCAGCGATTTCAAAACTCCAATGCATCTCCTTTAACCAGGTAGAAGCCGAGGGCAGTGAATTAAGGATTGAAGGTGGCCTCACCACCTATTCAGGATCTCGTCAGAAGAATCCCGGAGTTCAGGGGACTGAACTCAATATCCAGGATCTTTTTTTTAATACACCAGTAAGACTTAAGTTCATCCAGTCGCAGCAAGCTGAAAAGAATTTCATCAAGAAAGTCATCTTCTCCTTTATTCTAGCGCATCCAGAGATTGAGTTTGTTCTGAAGTTTGATGAAGAAGAAAAAGAAATCTACCCAGCACGCTCCGTTTTAAAAGAACGACTGGCAGATGTCGTCCCAAAAAGTCAGGACCTGATTTTACATGCACAAAGGGCTTACGAAGAAAACGAGCTCGAGCTCTATCTCATTCCAGGAAATCTGCGCTCTCCCGTGAAATTTCAATTTGCCTATATTAATCAGCGCTATGTTCTGGATAAACAAATCATGCGGGTGATCAGTAACGCTCTCGCTGTAAGTTTTGGACACGATGACTTCCATCTGCTGGCATTTATCAAAATGCCTGCGGATCACATTGACGTTAACGTCCACCCGAATAAAACTATCATTAAACTTTTTGAAACATCAAAAGTTATCAGCTTAATTACCGGAACCATCAAAGAGCTCGCCGCTCCTTCTAAAATGGCACCCCCTTCTCTGCTCTCCTCTGTTCCCCTCTCGCAGCCTTCGTTTGAAAATTTGAGTGGTGAACAACCGACATTGCTTCAAGAGCGGCATGAGTATAATATGGAAGGGATCTTTTCCCCTCATCGCTTGCAGCATCAGGACCATAAAGGTTTTGTTTGGATTGATTCCTACTTTTTGAAAGAAGTAAATTCTTCCTGGAAAGCTTTTCATGCTGGCAGACTTCTCGCCTGCTACGTTGAAGAACGCATGCGTATCCCGACCAGCCTAACCATACCTCTGCTTGTCAGTGAACCATTCAAAGTTGGCCCTGCTCAGGCCCCGCGAGTTGCTGAACTCCAGGAGCTAGGTTTAGAACTGGAAAAACTCTCACTCGACACAGTTGTCTTAAGAAGTATCCCCGATTGGATGAACGGATTTCCCCTCAAAGAAATCGTCTCCGCGCTTATTCATAAAACACCTCTGGAAAAAATAGCCTTTCAACCGACCGACTGGTCTCAGTCGACGTGGGAAGAGATGCTGGCAATTTTTTCAGTGGATGAATTGCTCCAGAAAAAAATCATGGCCGATCTTAAAATCTTGCTGGATGAGAGGCTTAAGTGAAAGTCATCGTGATCTCAGGAGCAACGGCGACCGGCAAAACTGATTTGAGTGTGGAGCTGGCCAGAAAATTTGGTGGAGAAATCGTCAATTTCGATTCTCTACTTCTGTATAAAGAAATCACCATCGGTACAGCCAAGCCCACAAAGCTTGAGCAGGGCGAGATTCCTCATCACATGATCGATGTGACCAGTATCTCAGAGCCTTTGAATGCTGCCGATTACGCCAAGATGGCCCCTGCCTATCATCAATCAACTGCACAACCATAAAAAGCTTGTTTATGTAGTTGGTGGAAGCGGCTTCTATTTGCAGGCCCTTCTTAAGGGGATGTATGAATCGCCGACGACACCAAAAGAAATACTAGAACGTTCTGAAGCACTCTTTCGCCAAGAAGGGATAGTCCCTTTTCGAGAAATTCTTAAAGTTCACGATTTGGCTACCTACACTCGCTACCATGAAAATGATCACTATCGAATTCGCAGGGCGGTTGAGCATTTCTGGACAACTGGTATACCTCTCTCGCTTGAGCGGGCAAAAAAAGATAAAAATAATGAAGAGCTAAATCAACCAAGCATTCATGGTTGGGAGATTCTGCATCTTCACCTAGATATTCCCAAGGAAGAGCATTTAAAAATCATCGAAGCTCGTACTCAACGCATGCTCAAGACCGGGTTGCTGGAGGAGGTGCAAGGACTTCTCAATTCAGGATTTACCGGTCTGGAAAAACCTCTTCAAAGTATTGGCTATAAAGAAGTGCTGGATCTGCATTTTGGTTTACTCAAAGACCTCCCTGCTTGCCAAGAGAGAATTATCATCTCTACTCGTCAGTTAGCAAAATCTCAGCGCACGTGGTTTAACCGGGTGCCTGGAAAATTGACCTTCCATCCCCTGCTTGAAAAAGAAGCCCTCCTTAAGGCCGTCACAAAGTTTCTAACCTCTTAAAATCTCAAGATCGATAAAACTCAACAAATTCCCGACCAAACCGATAAGTTAAATTGTGAAGCTTCATCGCTGGCTCTATTTAAGCCTTTTACCGATATTGACACATGCTCAAGTGCATCAGCCTGTCGTTGAGCCAGAGATCCAAAGAACTTCTGAAAAT
>JBEIEO010000109.1:0-9338 GCA_040382895.1 Halobacteriovoraceae bacterium | reverse complement strand
TTTAAGAAAAATACTTTCAAAAAGAACTAGGCTTTTCTGAAGAATCGGTAACCCACTATGATCTCCATCTCAAATTAAGATCACAATTTGGACAGCTGTCATGTTTAAGGTAGTCCTGGATTTCAAAGTTTCAGGCACTTACCCTGAACTACCATGGCACCAAATATGAAAGATCTGACCTATCTAAAGGGGTTTCTATGTCCAAAAAGCTTATATGGCTCTTGAGTGCTTCCGTAATCCTCTCTTCTTGCGGTCAAAAACAGACTGAAAGTTCAAGCTTCACGCAACTTAAGATGGTGGAAGTTCCTCTCATGATACCCGGGACTTCCGAGGTCATTCAGGTGCCTCAAACGATACTCCTAGATAATGGATTTGGGATTAAGACTTATCCAAAACCTGTCGAGAGCGTAGAACCACGGCTTCAAAAACTCAGTCAGGCAACGGCCAAGATCCTGAGTCTTGAGGGGATGGGTACGGGATTTTTCATCTCAGAAGACGGTCTCTTTCTTACCAATGAACACGTGGTGGAAATCAAAAGCTGTATCAAATCACGCTGTCCTGGGATAAAAATCATCCGTGACTACCACGTTGGTGGAGCTGTCAAGGAATACACAAGTTTTGAAGTACTGGCCCAAGCGGACTCCGATGAGAATCTTGACTTCACTCTCCTGAAAGTCAAATTGGATGAAGGAGAAAAAGTTCCGTATCTTAAGCTTGAGCTAAATAAAGAAGCCTATGATTTTCAAAATGATCAAAAGACCTATAAAGCTTTCGGTCACCCAAGTGGGGCAACACTCAGAGTCTCCAACGTTAAACCATTAAAGGTGAAGGATTATTCCATCGAGCTACTAGGCCTGCTTATTCCGGGAAACAGCGGTGGACCAATGATCAGTGAGGAGTCAGGGAAAGTCGTCGGGCTGGTGAAGGCCATCAGACCATCTTATGTCAGAATAGATTCCGAAACTTCCGCACAAACATTCCGTGCTATGGCGACTTCTATCCTCGATATCGTGAGACACCTTCAGACTCACAACATCGTCCCGGAGATCGTGGCGCGTTTAAATTCAGACAGTATCGAGCTTGAAGCATTGGAAGAGGATGCTGCAGAGAAAGTCGTCATCCCGAAAGAAGTTTTCCCTGCACCATCAAAGAAACTTTTTAAAGCGGCCCTTAGAAAAGAGATTTCGGATCCATCAGCATCCAGGGCCTTAAGTGAACTGCAAAAATACATCGGTACCCAAGAAGAAACTACGACTCTTGATTTGATGGTAGAAACCTCCGAAATGGAAGATGGGCCCATCAATCGGGATCTCCTGAGTGAACTATTTAAAGCACAGGTGAAACTAGGCCGTCCTCTTCGTTACTCAGAAGGGGCCTTAAAGCTCATCTCTGAAGCCGTTCAGTCTCAAGAAGAAAACTCCATGGATTCCACGAAAATCTATTTCAACTATTTCAACCCTGAAGAGAAGGCCGCTCTTCAAAAGAAATGCCTCGATACGTTTCAAGGATTTCCCAACTCGGAGGTCTATACGCTTCTTACCTGTGCGAGTCTGAAGAAAGCCGATGGAACTTCCGCGATCCTTTCGGCCGTAAAAAATTTCAAGCAAGCTGACTACAAAGATGAAGACGACTTTGGCATGGTCATGGCCATGGGTATGTTCATCGGACTAGCCGGATCACCAGACACGGAAGAGAAAATAGCCTTAATAGAGCTGGCGAAATTTCTAGATTCCAAGAACAACGATATTCAGGTGATCATGAACTTAGATTCGATGATTATGGACGCGGCACTTGGCATATCAGGGCCCGGTTCCTTTAAAAAGACGTTTCCTAATTAAGCCAAAAACTACCGGCCGGGGTTGGACGATCGGAGTAATCAAACGTTACCCGAAGAGTCTTGCCCTCGCGGCTGATTTCCGGAACCATCGGTCCATCAAATTCACCACTTTCAACTGCCCGATATGTCTTCTTGACCCATTTATGCATGAGTTCCGGATCCCACGCCTCAAGATAAATGTTCGGCTCCGACTTATACCAACGTGCACCCGGGCGGGAAAGAATATAGAAAAGATCGACTTTGTTCTGAGTGAGCGGTCCTCCCACAAAACGATTGGGCACATTAATGATTTGCTTCCATTGAGAGGTGAACTCGTCCATCAGCCCACCTACGCGTAGGAAACTTACAGCAAAAGCTGAGCATCCTGAACCTTCACGCTTAAGTGGATCGGCCTGCAGGCCACTGTACATGTTGCCGTAACCTAAACTCTCGTACTCATCCGCATAATCCATCAGGCGCTGACAGGTTTCTGAAGAGATTTTATAACTCAACTCAGCTTTACGGGCATTACCTGCATAAGGCGCCATATCTTTCAGAATGGAATCTTCTTTTTCGTAAAGGCCTTTATAGGTATGGAACATGACCCCGAGACCATACTTTTGCTTAAACAAAAGATCTCGCTCCTCAGTTGAAGTCAGAGAAGTCATACCTCGATAAATATGGCGACCTTTAGATTCACAGTTAAGTTCAATAAAGACATGCGAGATGGAAAAGGCGCGCTTATCACCAACAGGTGCCACCTGATTGGCCAGTGTGGAAGTTGCAAGTTTAAACGGGCTTTTCCAACTGATCCCCAGCGGGGAACGGAACAGATGAAGAGTGACCTCATCGGCAAAGGCAGAAGACAAAGATAGAAGAAGAACCAGCATCAATTTCATAAAACCCTCGTATCTTTAAACGCTAACCCAGCTTTCAAAAAATGACGAGGTTTTTTGATAGGTAAAAGCTGGACCCTGAAGAAGATTCAGGGCCCAGAGAGACTAATTACTTAGCTGCATCGATAAGTCGTTCGATTTCTTCCTCACTTAGACCACATTCGTTGCGGGCCTTGTCTCCTTTCACTGCAGATTCGGCCATCGTGTCAGATTTCTTAAAAACTACGCCACAACTCTTTATCGGCTGAGAAGGTTGAGATTGAGTAGAATTAGTAGCCCCGCCTCCATCACCTCCATTACAGGCAACGGCAAGAAGAAGAGATGAGAGAATCAGTAATCTATGAGTTTTCATAATTCACCTCCCGGAGTGGGATTAAAGTATAGGTTATAAAAATAAGTTCTTTCTTTCTTTCCAGAGGTCAGTGTGACCTTTAAGACCACCATCATGGTTTTTTGAAGTTGGCAAATTTCAAGTGAACTTGCATACCTCTCAAGGTTAACATAAATCCATCCATGTTTTTCCCAAAATTCTACCTTGGCCACAAGATCATCTCGCTTATCACCCATTAAATACACATTTTCAACCTGGATATTCTCAATGAGCCAATTGCCAGGTCTTGGGTCTGGGAAGAATGACCAACCAAGACGTGTAAACCATTTAGCATCAGTCCACTCAACGCGAGACAATTCATGCACTAGAGAAGCTTTCATTTTCACAATCTCTGCCAGCTCAGAAATCCGCTGTTGATAGAGAAGCGGATTCTTCGATTCAAGCAAGGATAGAACCTCTTCAGTGCTCTGGGATATAATATCTAGGTGCTGCTTTATATTCCCATGCGCCTCAATCCCGCGGCAGTCCAGTCGAATCAATTCTCTTTTTTTGATCCCTCCAAGCTGGAGATAACTGTGAGCATTGTTTTGTACACAACTCATAAGACTCGCTAAAATCATCAAAGCTAAAAGAGTCTTCATAGATACTCTCTCTCAAACGCTTCCAGCTTGCGCTCTAAAATCAAATGGCGAACGACGGCTTCTTCTCTGAGAAATTCAGTGATTTCAACAATAAGTTGATTATCCAGATCCTCTTCATTCGCCCGCTCAAAATAGCGATTCTGCTGCTGAATCTTTTCAAGTTTTTTGGCTTCAGCCTCAAGTTCCTCCAAATCAAACGACTGATACTTCTCCTGAAATTCTTCTTTTGTTTTCGCCATCGGTAGCACAGACTCAAGCTTCACAATCTCCGGGGTTTTCTTAACCTCTTTGAAAGGAATGTTTTCCGGAAGCTTCTGAGATTCAGCTCTCCCTGCCAAGGAAGCTAGTTCTGGTTTACCGATATATAATGAAACTCCGATAATTAGTGTCAAAAAAAATATTACTTTTTTCATAATCTACTCCAATCATTTATTTTATAGACTAAATTTTACTTTTACCGGATGAGCCTCTGATGAATGCATCACATTGCTCACATAAGATCCCCCAAAATCAGCCAGATTCGAAGTCGGTTTCACTGAATTTGGCATGAAGAAAAGCTCGATCAACTCTTCAACAACATCCATACGATCTTCGAACTTATGACCAAACTCCTGAAGGAGGTCATTTCCAAAGTGATATCCCAGGCGGGCACCCAAACGATTGGCATTGGTGGTTTTACGACTAAGGGCTTTTTTCAGCGATTGATTAATGCGTTTTTCATAAAATTCTTGAATCTTCTTTTGCTGCTCACCAGTTATTCGAACGTAGGCCGGAGTTTCAACTTCTAAAGAAATATTTCCCTCAACTAAATCACAGGCTACATCCTTGCCCTCGATTCGAAGGATTGGTTCGCCATGGGCAAAATCAATCGACATCAAAGAAGGCCCTGCTCCTATATTTCTGCCGAGGAGAGTGTAAGAGGAGTCTGGCTTCAAAATATTGATCTTTACTTCCAGACCATTTCGCAGATCGATGCTGGTGATGGCTTTTTCCTGAAAGTAGTAAGGCAGGTGCTTGTTTTGATCCCGATAAAAAGTCTCTACCTCTTGCTCCAGGATTTCAGGATTAGAAAGTACCAAATGAGTTTGAAAATTTCTTACCCCCATAGGAGCTGATATCAACATCGATGAACGAAAACGTTCAAATCTTTCAACAGTGTGAGAGTAAGGCTTACCTTCCTGGGAAAACATCAGACGTTTGAAATGATCACACGCCGAAACAAGATCAGATTCTTTCGGCGTCAGCTTAAGTTCAACTTCCGACACCTGAGGAGCTTGCCAGAAAGGGGTTTTAACCGTTTTAAGTTCCGAAGCAAAAGATGAGACACTGACAAAAAACAGAAGCAGTGAAGTTAATTGAGTTTTCATTTTTAATTCCTCCTTTTTGGGCTCCTCCATAAGAGGAGCCTGACAAATCTTTAAGTTTATTTATAGCTCGTGATGTACGGCTTGAAAACGACACTCTGACGGCTCCACTCCTCTTTCATCTCAACATCCTGAATATTAGTGTAGCTTGCGGTAGACTTTGCATTCCCGAAAATTGCATCCAGAACCAATACGCCAATCGTAGCTGCAGCACAGTACTTATTCGTTTTACATTGCGGATTATTCGCAAGTGAATTACCTAAAACGGCAGCACCCGATTTAGGAACAGCTGGTGCAACGAGAGCCCCTGGGTTAGAATTCGCCGGTAAGCCGACGGCAGCAAGACGAGCAAAGATGTGGTGGCGCCAGTCATTCTCAAGGGCCTCACGTTCAGCTTCATTCGGGCCAATAGAGGGATCCTGAATGTCCCATACAACTTTGAACTCATCCTGGAAGAATGTTTTCTCAGTAACGCTTGATGATGTGCGAGAATTAAAAAATCCACCCTTCTTTTTATTGTTTACAATCTTCTGGTAGATCTTGTGCATGTTATAAGTTGCCGTTGCTTTAGCTGTGAACGCAGTTGGGTACTCGTAAGATGCCGTCAGCCCAAAGCTCATTCCCTCTGTGGAATTTGGTACGGAGATATCAAAATCCTGAGGATGTAACATCGGACACACTCCTAATAAGCTCAATCGAATGTTCCCTGAGATGTTTTCCGGGTAAGAAGGAAGATTCAGCTGCCCTTGGGAGAATTTGCCCCCCATATTGAAACTCATAATTGAACCAGTACTTGCCAGCTCTTTAATGTCAGCAACACTGGTCATGATCACAGCATTCTGGGTATCAATTTTATTAAATTTCATCCCCGGGTTCTTATCTTTGAGTGTGGCGACGTTTTGATCCCACTGACTATCAAAATGAATCGTTGCCTGAGCTCCTTCCATGGCCGAAAAGCTGCGGTAAATGTTGTGATAAGACTCACGCAATTCCAGAACTCTTTCACGAAGATTTACCCATTCATCAGTAGCTTCCTTAAGTGAGTCTTGTAGGTTTTTCACCTGGGCTTGTTTGCGATTATACAGAGAGAGGGCTTGACGGTGCTGGCGTGACAAATTATCCCGACGGAATCTTGTTGTCGTTCGGTCCTGTTTCAGCATGCGCAACTGTGATCTCAACTCTTCACAAGTGTTCTCATTACAGGTTTCCATTCTCTCAGTTCGGTCTAAGATATCCTGATCAAGTTTTGTGATCTGATCATCTAGATCACTCAGCTCACTTAAGTTATTAGCAACTACATATTCGGCTGCATCCTTGCGGGCGAGTTCAAGCTTCTCTATGATCTCTTCTCTTCTGACTTGTGCCTCGTATTCTTTCTGACCAATTTCAAAGAGTCGGGCGGAAGTTAAACGGCTGTAGCTGACCATGTCCGACATCTCTTTACAGAATCCGACGTTGGCCGTGATGGAGTGAAGCCCGTTTACCTTTGAAGTTCCGGTATTCGGAGGCATCACATAGAACATGTTCTTACTTTCAGTATCAGCGATGACGTTAGAGTTTGTGCCGTTTTCAATTTTATCTAAAAACGAGATGTCTTTTGGATAAATGGTAGGCAAGGCCATAACGACGGGGGCAAGAGTCAGACCCATAAGGGTCACGGTGGTTTTCATTGAAAGGTTCATGTGTTCTCCTTGGTTGGTGAGTGTTGGGTTAAGTGTTCCTCACATACCGCAGAGATTAATTGCAATCCGATCAAGATGCTTCACCAATTTAATTAAGTATTCATCCTTCTTTTAAGTTTTACTTAAGTCTTTTGACCCAGTTTATTGAGCTCTCAACCCTTTAGGATACGTCTGAAAAGCGCTGAGGTCCTCCCTGGCTGGATAAAATACCCCCTGTATTTTTTTCATTCTGAAAAAGACCTCGTTTTATGGGTTTAATTAAAAAAATACATTTCACTTAAGAAAAAGTTAAACCTCAGTGTATAATGAACTCATATGAAAACTGATATCTTTACCTTTAAAGACTACAAGAAATTTATCCTATCGGTTTTGAATGAGCGGGATGACCTCAACCGATCGTTTATTGCCAGGGAACTTCAGGTTCAGTCGGCCTATATCTCTCAGGTCCTTAATGGTTCGGCCCACCTTTCTATGGAACAAGGCTACCGATTGACTGAAACCTTCAGTCTCGGGGCCCCTGAGAAAGAATTTTTTATGTGCCTGCTGCAATACAATCGGGCCGGTACCAGAGATCTGGAGCTCTTTTTCAAAGAAAGACTTCAAGAATTACTAGAAACTCATCTCAACCTGACTAAGCGTCTGAAAAACAGCCCTACTCTTTCAGAAGAGGACAGAGGTGTTTACTATTCTTCCTGGATCTATGGAGCGGTTCATATGGCAACTCTGGTGCCGGATCTGAATAACGTTCCCAAAATTTCTGACTATCTTGAACTACCGATCTCGAGAGTTCAGTCTGTGATTGACTTCCTCCTTCGTACCGGGCTGGTTAAATACGAGCGTGGTAACTATAAAGCGGGCCCTACCCGTCTCCACCTGGGGTCAGACTCGGTTTATCTAGCGCAAATGCATCACAACTACCGCCAGATGGCGATTGAACGCATCCAGCGGATTAAACAGGAGAATATCTCAAAGCACCTCATGTACTCTTCTATCGCTGTCATTTCTAAAGAAGATTTTTATCTGATTAAGGACATACTATTGAAATCCATTCAGGATAGCCGGGACGTCATTATTCCGTCTAAAGAAGAGATTTTGTGCTTGATGAACGTAGATCTCATTAATTTGTCTAAAAGTTAGTCATTCCAGACTCTTGAGCATACCAATCAACCTCTCAACAAGATTTAAGTATTCTCCAGCTTTAAGCCGTTAAGACTATATGAAAATTTCCAAGGTGAATTCCATGACCAAAGTGCTTCTTTTAACTCTTTCCTTAGGACTCATCAGTGCCGCAAAAGCCGATGTCTGTGACCCAAATGAGATTTTCAAACTGATGGTGGAAACGGGACACATCGACATGAAGGATGAATCCTTTTGTGTCGAGCTCAATGAATTCCCGAATGTCCGGCTAAAAATGAAGGAAGGAAAGCACGATTTAGGAAAACCAAGAGAACTTACCGAAAGAATGGCAAAGCAGGATGCCGATATTAAGCGCCTGGTGGATCTTTTGAATTCCACTTCCAGCGAAGTTGAAGGCCAAAAGTTCCAAGTAAACGCCCGCGGATTTGCAGATGGTACCTTCAATGAGCAAAAAGAACTTGATCAAAAAATCTTCAGTGCCATTTGTGAAGACAATAAAAACCAAAAGGATAAAAATCAAACCTGCAGCATCGAATTCCAGAAAGTGAAAAACTACATAGGATCCATGGACCCAAGTGGTGCTAAAGCCATCATTTCCGAGCTTGAGAAATTTAACAATTCTAATAACGCCGCTCCGGATAAAGCGGTTCCCTGGAATTTGGTCAAAGATGATTCTCGTCTCAAGAGCATGATCCGTAACTCGTTTCTTGCGAAAAGCCGTGGAGACAAGCTTTGCTCAGACATTTTTGGTGATAGTAAGTTCTGTCAGTCATCTGGTGAGATCTCTCCGAACCTTGATACCGGTGAGCATTGTTTTGCCGGGTGCTGTGATGAGCGCCGTGGGAACATCATCGACATTGTGGCCCCTCAAAAAGATGTTATGTCGACGGGTGGCACAGGAACCTATAAGCCACCTTTTAAATCTCCTTCTCGCTCACTCCAGGGAAAAATTCAGATGGCCGCTGCGATGAATGTGTTTGAACTCAACATCGAAGATGATCAGGCGCTGGAAAAAGATATCCTCCTAAATAAAAAGTTTGATGAGAACCTTGAAAAAGACCGCGAGCGATTCAGAAAAGCCTTGGCCGGAACTGGTTGTGAGAAAAACGACTTCGCTGTGGACTCTGCAAGAAGAGTCTACTGGGCAGTCAAAGGGATGAAAGACTTCGTCAAGCCCGAGCTCTACGACGCTGTCATGAAGGGAGACTTTGCGAGCGTTTATAAGTTTTATGAATCCCCTGTGGCAGATCCGAAATATGATCTTCCGAACAAAAACCTCCTTTCGGTTCTCTTTTCCGGTGGTAATAACACCGCTGCGAAGTTACAGCACAAAGGCAATTGCCCAAAGATCCGCGCTGAAGATTCTGAATGGGCATTCCATAAGTCCTACGCCACATGTAAGCTCTCTTCGAACTCCTCTCCAGAAGTTTTCGATCTCTTGAAAAAAACTGACAGGAAAGGAAGAGTCAGC
>JBEIEO010000108.1:0-9462 GCA_040382895.1 Halobacteriovoraceae bacterium | reverse complement strand
TCCCTGCCCTAATGAGAGTCGATCCAAATTTATGGGACGAAGATAGTCCGGATGAAAATCGGGACCTGAGTATCTAGAGTAGTCGTCATTTCCAAATGAAGCCTGACCTGATCTGCGTCTCATAAATCCTCCTTGAAGAAAAAAAGGTCAGAGGTAAATTCCCCTGACCTTTTTAAGAGATGGGTCAGTGACTCTGATTATTGATTTGAGATCCCTGATTCAAGGACATTCCTGTCTTTTCCAGTGGCTTTTGGCCTGAGGTTGGTATCACCCGCAACTCGTTAAACACGTCCTCAACACCTGAGAGATTTTCAATACAGCTCTCAGCTTCTCTCTTGGCATCGCGACTGTCGACGGTGCCCTTCAAAGACACGCATCCTTGATTCACGGTGACCTCAATGTTACTGGCGTCCACCCGTGGACTGCTATAAAGGGCTTCGCAAACCTCTTCCCGAATCCTGTCATCCGATCTCTTATATCCTTTAGGACCTTTCCCTGAAAATCTTCCGTAATTTGGACTGGAATGATCATTCCAGTCACGGGAGTAGTGACTGCCGATCCCATACTGACTTCTTGAGAATTGCCCACCTGTATAAGGTTCCGCAAAGCGGGAGCGATTGAACTCCCGGGTTCCTTCAAAGTCACTATCCATTTTTTCCCGATTAAAATCTATGCCGTCGGGTGAGAAGTGCCTGCCCGAACGGAAATTGTCCAAATGGTAAGGACGCTCCCTCTCACGATCATAAGAATCTGATTCGCGAAAACTGTTATTTCTTCCAAATTCACTACTACTGCCCCAATCACCCTCAGGAAAATGATCCCGCCCACCATGACTTTGCCTGAAGCCATACTCACGATCACCTTCCCAAAATCGATCCTTGTCTGTTTTTTTGCCGCGATAATTGCGCTTCATGAGGGCCTCCTTGATAAACTGACACAAACTAAGGATGCAATGACCTTGCCAGAGCAATTGAGGGAGATTTCAAGTGATTGAAGACTCTGGGAAGGGTAACAGGCCCGGGAAAAATGCCTAAACAATTTGAGTCCGCTATTAAATTTAAATTAATAAGGCATTTTAAGGTACAATAGGTCAATGGAACATGAAATCGACCCGAGCACACTGGTAAAAGTTAAGATCACCCAACTCATCAAGTTTGCCCAATCCTTTGCCGGCATTGAAGTCCATGTTCTGGTATCCGGAAAATACATCAGGATGAACTATGCCAATGATCAGTTCATCGACATTTTGCGTCGGCTTCAACAAAAAGATGTTGAAGAGGTTTTCATATGTCAGGAAGATTGCAAAAAAGTCTTAACAGAAATTCAGAACAGCATATCTTCGAAATCTTTTTATGATCCCAAGACTACTGATGAGCAGCGGATGGAGCGAGCGGAAAATTCGGTGGACGTCGTAAAAAATCTGATTCTTCAGATGGGAGTCGATAAACAAACGGTGGAAATCCTCAAAACCGTTAATCAGAAAACAATTGGCATGTTGAATGAATCCCCTTCCATTTACATGTTCATCACTCGTTTTAAAAAGAACTGCTCAGAAGAATTTTTAGGTGCTGTTTTAACGGGATATCTCACTTCATTGGTAATCGATAAATTCCCATGGAAGTCTTCACCGGTAAAAGAGAAAGCTGCCCTAGCGTCCATGCTATGTGATATCACTCTTAAAAAAGAGGATTTTGCCGACCTGAGAGAGTATCTCGCCACCGGAGCACCACTACCGGAACACATCTTGAGTCACCCCCAGGAGGTAGCGCGACTATTATCACAGAAAAAAGATGTGATCCCTTCAGAGACGATTACCATCATTGAACAGCATCACGAGTTACCGGATGGAACTGGTTTTCCTGGCGCCATCGAGCTTCATCGGTTCAATCAACTCTCCAGTATTTTTATTGTTTGCCAAAGATTCACCGATCAACTTTTCCATACAAATTTTGACTACAATAAACGTCATGACATCATCAAAGATCTGCAGCTGATTTATAAAGGGCGTACTTTTGATAAGGCGATGAACGCTCTCATCTCAGTCGTGGGTTAATTGCTATTTACGATTTCCAAACTGCCCCCTTTGAATGGTGTTGAACTCTCAAATCAACCTGTAAAGTCAAAGACTTAATTTGACTAGCCAGTGCTGCTCTCTCACCAAGGACGCTAAAACTATTTCTACGCAGTCGAATAAAGTCATCCTGGCAGATAACTTGGAGTTTTCTCAAATCCTCAAACCAGGATGAGACAGGTTGATTTGAGATTTTCAGATTTGAACTGTAATCCAACACCATTCAAGTGGGTCAGTTAGTACGATTTCCCGTGTGATTGTAGGAATCATTTGGGTTCTTCTGGTTGTGTGATTTCCTTTCCTTTTTCCGGATCAGGATTTAGGTTAATTTCTTCCTTATCCAGACCACCGGTATCAATTTCTATACCTTTGTCGGGATCATTGGGTTTACCTGGCCCATTCATAGATTCCTCCTTGGTTAGTGATTTGAAAGCATAACTCGTGCCATTTTTGAAAAATAGCTTCAAAGGCCTGCGTTGAAAATCCGCAGAAAGCAAGCAAAGCACAACCCACGCAGCGTTAGCCTATTTAGTCAGGCTTTAGATGACAAGAATGTTCCATTATAGCGATAGTAACCTCCGCTTTTGTTTCGTAAGACACTGGAGGTTTTATGGGCTCACTTTTTTGGATCATACTTTTCTTGACCAACGCTGCAACGGCGGAAAGTCGATATGTTAGTCGTATTCATGATTTTGATTTTGGAACAACTGCCGATGAAGAAGACCTGGTTTTCCTGATAAATGGTCAGGTTCTGCGATTGCCAGAGGGACCCCAGAAATCATTGATTGATCTGCAAGCGGCTAAAGACAAGGAAAGTAAAATTCAGATTACAGTCGACGAAGAAAGAAAAATTCTGGAGGTTGAATTATTAACAGAAGCGCCATCGCACTTTAAACCAGAGTTAACTGATGACTCTTACCCTCCCACAATCATTCCCGACATGAATCTGGCGCGCCAATACTTTCAGGAAGCTCGATACAAAAGCAAAGAATCCCAATGCTTCAATCGGGCCCATGTCTGGTCTTATGAATGGTTTACAAAACATCAACTTCTCTCCAACAAAACCTGGATATTCTTCACCCGAAAATACATCCGTAAATTTGCTTTCGAATGGTGGTTCCATGTGGCGCCATCTGTTGTGGTGGTAGAGAATGAACGTCCCATGCATAAGGTAATGGATATCAAGTATGGTCGGCAGCCTTTGGATTTAAAAAGATGGACAGATATTTTCATGCGCAATGATGCCGTTTGCCCCATGGTAAAAACCTATTCCGATTATGCCAATTATCCCGAGACTGGTTGGTGTTACACCATGCGGACCAGTATGTTCTATTATCAGCCATTCGATGTGGAAGTGCTTGAGACCTGGGGCACCACAAAGGCTAACTGGTATGAACCTGAGATCAAGCAAGCCTTTAAAGATGCCCTGGATGAAGAGCTATAAGGAGTTCCATGAATTATAACAATCTCATTTTCATTATCTTGCTCCTACTCATGAGTTGCGACAGAGATGCTGGTGGCAGTGGAAAATCAAGCAATCAATCACCTGCAACCACCGACTCGGATCTAGAACTTGGCCTGGATATCGATGCTGAGATTGATGGTCAGTACCTGGCAGTATTTGAAACACTCAATCCAAGCCTCACATTCAAGCTGACCGGAGCTTTTACATTTTCTCGGGACAAACTTGAAGATGAATTGGTGGGAGACGTCAGGCTTACCAATGCAGGCGCAGGCGTGATCCATGCCCAGAACGTAAGAACCGGTACAAGATGTCCTACTCTGGATGATGACCTGAATCAGGATGGAATCATTGATGCTTCTGAAGGAGAAGCTATTTATGGGCCTCTGCTCTTTCCGCTGGATGGTGACTTAAGCTCTCAGAGCAGTCATGATGGTGTTTTTCCAGTGGGAGATATTTATGGCAATTATATCTATTCCAAAGTAACCAAGTTCACGAGCTTCATCAAAGATCTGAGAAGTATGAATAACAATGATGGTTATCCAAAACTGCCCAAAGAGAAACCTCTGGATATCGAAGGACGGGTGGTAGTAGTGCATGGAATTGATAGCGCTGTGGAACTTCCGTCATCAGTCATGAGTGTTGGAAGACTATCACGACACCAATCACTTCCTATTGTTTGTGGAGTGATCAAGAAAGTCTGGGAGGCACCCGGGAGGGAAGATGACGGAGTTCATCAGGCAGAAACTAATTTATAAAGATATGTTTAACAGGACATTGTTGGAATCTTAATCGAATATTACCCAGCAGCGTCTGAAGAATAAACGTTCGTTGAATTAAAAGGATTTACTGGAACGTTTAATAAGCCCGATAATTTTGGAGACCTGAACATTCTGACGAAATGAGTTGAAATTGAATTTCACACCATAACCATTCTGCCCTTTCACCATATGTCGGTTGATCACTTCAACCGGCAAGGTGATCTGGGTTCCAAGAAAATCAAATTCAAGATTTAATTTATCCCCATCTTTGAAGTAGGCAGAATCTTTCAAAAAGGCTCCAGTGCCCGAGATGTTAAGGATCTCACTGGGAAAAATAAGATGATCATTTTTTAAGTGACACGCAATATTGACCTGATAACGGGTCTTCGGCTCCCACCAACGTACACGACGATCGAAGAATGGTTCACGAACTTTGGGAAACAGGAAGGTGATGAACACCATAATAGACATCACCACGACTACGTAGTGGTACATGAAAGGTGAATCACTGTTGTAAGGCCAGGTATATTTCTCGTAGGTCAAAATGTTGTAAACGATGTAGAGAAGCAAAGACATGAATGCAAAATAAGTCACCTTACGAATTCTCCACAGAAGCATCCCCGCCAGTGGATAAACTAACCAGAAATCAAAAACATCTCTGAACGAGTCTCTTGCCATTAAGTTCGACATGATAACCACAAAGTCAAAATGAGTAACGGCCTTGAAGTAGAGAATCTTTATCACCGGCTCAACCAGACAGAGTAAAGAGATGATCGTAAAGATGAAGGGTTTGTTTTTCATGACTAAGGATTTTATCATTTTCTAGAAACTTCTCAAGTGCATCAAGAGTGAACAACTCAGTGATTTCCCACTGTGCCAATTATGATTCTCAGGGGTTTAAGACCATCGCCATAAATTGCTGGCAGTTGACTCAAAGTCCTTTTGCCCGTGTCCGTGTGAACCCGGAACGGAGGGACTAAATTGTCACCAACAAGGAGTTCATTATGAAAAAAATTTCCCTGCTTCTCTCTCTCGGAACGATTGCGGCAACCGGGTGTAGCATGAATCCTAACAAAAGTAGCTTAAACCAATTTTCGGCCGATACGTCTATCAGCTCTCCTCAAGTTCAGGCCCAAAATGCTGAGATGGTGAACCGCTACACGGCTGGATGGCCAGAATCTTCGGTGAAAGCAGCGACAAAAACCATTTCTAAATTCGGTGAACCACAGGAGTCCACCTCGAGCCTCTTGATCTGGCGAAACGTTTCTCCTTTTAAGCGCATTACTGTTTTTAGAAATGAAGTGGATCATAAGTTTCCCATGCTCCACAAGGATGTGATCGAGCATGTGGTGGATTATAAGGTTCCGGCCGATAAACTGGATGAGTTGTCCCGCTTTGATGGCTCCCTTATATATAATCGTACGGCCGGAGAACTAGCGGCCCGATCTAATGATGAAGCCATGAATTTTCTGGCATTGAATCTGGCCCACGACATCGTAACCGGGCAGCGGATGGTTGAGGCTGCACGCACTGAATTCGGAAAGGTTGCCATGGATTATATAAATGGCAATAAAGGTCCCTATATTGAGAGCCTACAGTTTGCACGTCAGATGAATACGGCGGATGCTGATCAACCAAGTAAGCTGAACTGGGCTACGGCCCCGAGGCAAGCCGAAGAGGCCCGTCCTAGAGATGAAATGAAGGAATACCAGCGGCCCGTGAACCGTCAGGAGATGGAAGCTCAGGAATCTACCAAGGAAGAGGAAGAACTCCTTAAAAAGACTCAAAAAGAAGAGCTGGCCGAGTAAGCTTAAGAACACTGAAAAATAGACAGGAAGGGGTTGTAAAGCACCCCTTCCTTACATATAAATGTCAGATGAAAAAATCTCTGATCACTCTTCTTATGATCTTAAGTTCAGTTACAGCTTATTCAGCAGAAGTTGTAGATGAAGATAGCATTTCTGATGATGAAGCAGTTCTTGAGAAAACCCTCGAGAAAGAAGAAGTAGCCGAACAGAAATTCACTCAGTTGGTGAAGTCCACTTTGGAACTCATGGGTCCTACAACAGAAGAGACCACTCCTATCGCAACCGACACGACGTCGTTTACACCTTAGATAGGTTGAGTTTAAGGCTAAGTTCTAAAGAACATGTAAAATCTGGCTACAGTTCTAACCTTCTGAAATAACATCTGTGTCTGGCTAAACTCTGGTCACTGACCACATCTTTACCAATAGCTTTACGAAATACCAAGGGTTAGATTCCTGACTTTTGGCATCGCCCTTGCTCCTTAGTCAGGTATGAAAACATACATTTTAATCCTCATGACTTTGCTCTCTAACTCTATCGTATTTGCTAAGAGTGACATCTCCCGCTCTCTAGCAAGTATCAAGCAGGACATTCGCGTCGACCACGCTCGTGAACTACTTGGTAAACGATATAAGAAAAGTATCGTTTCAAAATTCGAAGCTCACAAAGGACTAGAAAAAAATATCCTGGCAACAGTTACAGAGAGACTGCCAAAGAAATTTAAAAATAAAGCTCAGAATATAACTGAGACAATCATTAAAGAGGCTGCTAAACACGGTCTGGATCCTTACTTTGTGATGGCCGTCATCTCTGGCGAATCAAGCTTTAATCCACAAGCCATTGGTCCAGTTGGTGAAATCGGAATGATGCAGATTCGTCCAACAACTGGTGAATGGATGGCAAAGAAAGTTAAGATGAAGTGGAATGGTGAAAAAACTTTAAGAGATCCAATTGCGAACATTAAACTTGGTACGGCTTACATCGCCTGGCTGAGGGAGAAGTTTGATAACCACAGCCAACTTTACCTTGCGGCTTATAATATGGGTGCTCGTTCAGTAAATAAGGCCCTCGCCAAGAATGTATGGCCGAAGGATTACCCGAAGCACGTGATGAAAAGATACCTGGCTTTCTACAAATCTATCTAATTCACATCAAAAGAAGCTCTGGTGACAGAGCTTCTTTTTTTTGATCTCTTTATTCTTACACGCTGACTTCAGAATATCTTCTTGGGCCTTAAGCATCTTCTCAGTCGCATCAACTCCCGTCAAAAGCAGATTCGTTTTAAGTTGCCCATCCCGAAGAAGTTCAACGTTGATTGTGTGGTCTTTATTCCGGCGAAAAAGAGAAAGCAGCTGATATCGTTCCTGAACCCGCTCTCCATTTCCACGCAGAATGATATCCCCTACCCGGAATGTCTTTTTATCAGGTGATTCTGCTGGAAGAGATTCAATCTGTAAGGCGCCTCTGAGATCTTTCACTAGGTGCTTCATTTCTTCAGCAGAAACTTCCCTCAACTCAAGCTGTGGCTCATAGACATCATGTGCGCACTCGTAGATCACCTCGACTTCGGGATACAGTATGGTTTCATTCCAAGAACTCCCGGATTGAGTATTCCAACCAATACCATAGCCAAAGCCTTGATAACGATTCCAGAAGGGACTCATACCATAATAGTAAGAAGGATAACCACTGGATGTGGTACGGGTTATGGTTTTGGATTGAGTACGATCAAAAGAATCGAGGATATGAGCAAGTTTAAAATTTTCGGCGTGACAAATTTCGATGGCCCTGAAGCGCGCAAAGGTGCTCGCCAGATGTTTCTTGGTATAAGAATTGGCATGAAAACTTACAATGCGCAGACCATTATCCAGAACACGCTCTTTGTAGCCGCCATTTTTTTTACTATAGGGTTTATATTTAGTGCGCTCATTGCTCGAGCAACTTGCCAGGAGAATCAGCAAACAAATTATTCTGGTCATGACCTAGCCTTTTGTTCATTTGAAATGATTGTATTTCAGAGCAAGCAAACAGCGGAGGCGCTAGGTTTCATCTTTTTAGCAGTTTGTATTACTGAGCGGCAAGGTCTTCAACTGATTCAGATTCCTCTACTTTTCCACGGATCACATTGCGTCGGAGTGCTTCTTTATGCACGATTCTCGGACTATTTTCAATCAGGTACTTCAGCATCCCATCAACGAGCTGTGACATCTTCTTATCACGAAAGAACAGCAGCTGTTCATTATTGGACTCTGCACCCTGACTGAAATTGAAGGATGTTCCGACGATTGCAAAATTCGGTGTAGCGAGAATTTTATGGTGATTCAGCCTCAACCGCTACGATGACTTTCTTTTGTTCTTCTTTGATGAATTCAGGACTTTGAATGAAATATTCCCGCGCCTTCTGCAAAATCACCGGGAGTTCAGCGCCATTGGTGGCGCTAGGTTCTCGTAACGGTGCAGGCTTGGATCCGAAGGAGCAAGCCGCTAGAGAAATAAGGAAGGCAAAACTAAGATCGTTTGGTTTTTTCATCCCCTCAGTCTAGCCTCGGTCTGAGGGTCGGCCAGCGAGGCAATTTATACTGGCTTAAAGCAAGTTATAGCTGACAATTCTTGGTGATCAAAAACTCCTCGACCTCATCAATTCGCGGCAGCCTTAAACCCCGTTCTTTAGCGTGCTGGATGAATAAATCTGTAGCTTTAACCGAAGGCTCCTGAACGTCATGCTGAAGGACGACTCCTCCGGAAGGTGGGTTTTTAAGTTCGATGGGGTTTTTCACAAAGGTATTGCCGACTCTTTTAAAGCCCACAAAAATGCCCCCCTGGTTATGGGCAATAATGTTTCCGGCCACTTCTTCCGCTGTCATGCCTGGAACCCAGTCTGCCGTGTCCACATCCCAAAAGGCCATGTGGATGCAATTGTCTCCCATAAGTTCCCGGGAAACTTCTTTCAAGGCATTTATATGATGATAATCCGTGCGGGTACCATAGTCGCCGAAAGGGAAACGGTAGTAATGCTTATTAAAAATATGCCCGGCCCTTTTATGCCATTTGGCCAAATCCAAAAAAGATTGTTTAACATTGGTCTTCCAGGCCTCGCGGGTCATATTAGCAGATCGGTCATGATTAAAACCATGAGAGCCGATTAAATGTCCTTCATCAAGCATGCGCTTAACGATGGGAAAAGTAGTCTCATTAATCTTAGATGTGAGCACAAAGAAGATGGCCTTCACATCATGTTTTTTAAGAATATCCAGAATTTGCGGCGTTCGTATGGGATGAGGGCCATCATCATAAGTCAGGACGAAAGTGCCTGTCTTATATAAAGAGACCGCCCGGTAAGGCCACATTCCACGATCAGTA
>JBEIEO010000107.1:0-9462 GCA_040382895.1 Halobacteriovoraceae bacterium | reverse complement strand
TGCTTTTTCGGGAAAACATCTTCGTGGTGCTGGTACATGGCCTCGATACCGAAGTGGCCTGCGGTGCCGTAGGTTTCTATCTTTTCAGAGAGTTCTTCGAGATGGCGCCGGAGGGAGCATTCCCGGTCATCCATGCAGAAGACCGCCTGGAAGGTGACTTCCGATTCGCGGCGTTTATCATTGAGCGCGATCTTCTCCAGTACCTTCTGGTAAGAAACCTCTTCCATTGCTTCCTGGCAGATACGGAAGGCAAGAAAACGGGTTTCTTCCAGGATGGGATTGATTTTCTTGGGAGGAACCGAGCGAAGATTAGGCGTCAGCGACTCGATGTTTTCTTTGCGAATCCAGGCGCGCTCAAGGATGAGTTTCACCGCCAGAAAATCCACCAGAGTAATCTTGCGCGGAAAAGAAAGCAGCATCGGATTCTGCTGAATACTGAAGATCATACCGGCCCACCCTCTCAAGGTCAGGATCGATTCTTCACAGTATTCCTTTCTCAATTCGCTGTCGGGACAAAGAAAATTTAAGTGTCCTTCAATGGCATCTTCCGGACGATCAAAGAAAAAGTCGCGAAGATCAGTTCCATTAAAAGGCTCGGGCTTGAAGTAACTTTCTTTTAGTAAGTCACGAAAACATTGATAAAAGGATTTTTGATCCGAACCCGGCATCTGCCAGTGCCCAATCCCTTGATCCAGATACATGCCCAACCATTTAATTAGCATTCCATCAGCAAGCTGAATAACATTGATTT
This sequence comes from Halobacteriovoraceae bacterium, assembly GCA_040382895.1. Classification (GTDB taxonomy): domain Bacteria; phylum Bdellovibrionota; class Bacteriovoracia; order Bacteriovoracales; family Bacteriovoracaceae; genus Peredibacter. The sequence continues at coordinate 8,711 of JBEIEO010000107.1, read as the reverse complement.
TCAGAAGATCGTTCCAGTGCTCGTGGAGCCTCCCTACCCGGGAGTCATGGTGAATGAACTCAAAGGATTCATCCATGATGTGTCCCATTATCTTTTGGTGATTATCGCCGGAATCGAACTTACGAATCTTGTGTTCGATCAGCTCCAGAGGGATTTCTTTGGAACGAATTTTCTCCCGATAAAAAGACATCTCAGACAAAGGCATCGCTTCAAATTTTGAACTCACTTGAGTCAAAGCTTCCCAGAAATTTAGATGCTGATAAGGTAGAAGGAGATTAAGATGAATGAACTCCTTAATCGGACGAATAATGGGCAAATCTCTTGCCACATCCTGCAAAAAGTTTAAGTCCATGGCCATATAGTTTCCCGTTTAGTTAAAGCTTACGATCTTGTTCTTTTTCTTGGCCTCATCGTGATATTCACGAATAAGCTCGTGTACGTCTACATGTACCCGCACAAGATTTAAACCATGAAAAGTAATGCCTTTACCTTCAGGAAGTTCAGCCAGTAATTGAGAGATGTGCGCCTTATGGAGGAACGAAACATTTTTAACAAACTTAAAGTGAACATGGTTGTCTTCGTGAACAACTTCAAGACAATTAAAGGCCGGCTTACGAAGTTCAAGGATCACCGCCAGGATAAAACCAGCAAAAATACCTTTCAACAGATCGGTAGCAAGGATGGCAGCGATAGTCACACAGTAAATAATGAACTGATCCCAGCCGCGTTTTGACATTTCTACAAAAAAGGATGGTTTGCAAAGCTTGTACCCAACAAGTAAAAGAACACAGGCCAGCGTTGAAAGCGGGATGAGATTAAGCATTCCTGGGATTAACAAGACACAAAGAACCAGCCATCCACCATGAAAGACAGCCGAAAGCTTCGTTTTTGCTCCGGCAGAGACGTTGGCAGAGGTTCTCACAATCACAGCAGTTATAGGCAATCCCCCTATTAATCCGCACAAACCATTACCAAGACCTTGAGCGAAAAGCTCCCGGTTCTTATTGGTCTTTCTTTTCTCCGGGTCAATTTTATCGGCCGCATCGATACACAAAAGTGTTTCCAAAGATGCCACCACAGCAATTGATAGGGCGACAGAAAAAACACCGAAATTAAGATTTGAGATATTAGGCATTTCTAAACCAGAAAAAATATCTGACGGCAAGGTCACCAACTGCTCCTGCTCCACCAACTGGAACTGGAGATTTACCAGCAAAGTAGCTACCACAGCAACCAGTGCTCCAGGGACCATTTTAAAAAAACCGATCCCTTTCTGCGCCAGCTGATCCCATGTGAGCATGATTGCCAAGGCCAGCATTGAGATTAAAATTGTCCCCGTATGAACCTGAGTCATCGGCCCACCTTGAGCAATGCCAAGAGCATGCGGAAGTTGCTTAACAATCAAAATCAGGCCAATGGCGGCCAACATCCCTTTAATCACAGATGTAGGAAAGTAGTCCCCAATCCGCCCACCACGTAAAAGTCCAAAAAGGGTTTGCATCAGACCGGAGAGGAATACTGCCAGACCGAAATTCTGAAATCCACCAAGTTGAGAGATTCCTCCGGCCACAATAACTGTGAGTCCAGCGGCTGGACCAGAAACACTGATTTGAGAATGACTAAAAAATCCAACGACTACCCCTCCTATAATGCCAGCGATAATACCGGAAGAAAGAGGTGCATTTGATGCAAGAGCTACCCCAAGGCAAAGAGGTAGCGCCACCAGGAAAACCACCAGGGAGGCCTTGAGATCGTTAAGGAGAGAATCCATTTTCATACAAACCTTTAAAAAATAAGAGAAAACTATGAATCACAAATCTTAAACGTTTGTACGCGGCGGAGGAATCGCCAGGGAAAAGAAGGGATGAACTTTAAAGTAATGAGAAGAGAAAACATCGATCGGATTTAAGGACATCGTCAGATCCCGAACGATTGGGTCAATCTGAGGCGAAATGGTCACAAACTTTTTATCCCAATCAAAAGGATCCTTGAACTGTTCAAAATACTCTCTCTGGGTAATGTCAGCTTCTGGTTCAACCAACACAGAGTGATTAAGCGAGAAACTGAAGACAAATCCCAAAAGGAATATCAAGGGACAGAACCACCTGAGGCTAAAATCTTGGCAAAACTTACGAGGAGCACGAGCAAGGACTGACATGCTGAAATTATAGCCTAGCTAAACTTTTGAGTCATTAAATTAGCTAAGATTAAAAGCGAATGAAAACAATCAACCACTTTATGAGAATTTCTTCATTTATCGACACGATTCATACCCACTATTTCAACCGAAATTTCATTGGCCAAACCTAATGAGTCTCATCTTCCCCAAGAAGATCCGGAAGCCGCTTCATGGCCGCATGAATCTCATCCCTGACTCGGGCATAGACTTTCATTATATCCAGTTCATCTGACATGTCTTTAGTGAGCTTGGGAGGATCGTCGAATCCGACGTGAACAACTTTACCACCTGGGTAGAAAGGACAGGCTTCCTTCGCGGAATCGCAGACGGTGACGATGTAGTCGAACGCCAAACGAGGGAGTTCGTCGGTGGTCTTTGAAAAGTGCATGCTGATGTCTACACCAGCATGGGCCATGGCCTTCACAGCACGGAGATTCAATCCATGTTTCTGAGTGCCAGCGGAGTGGCATTCATACCGATCCCCCCAGAGCTTGCGGGCCCAGCCTTCGGCCATCTGAGAGCGACAGGAATTCCCCGTGCAAAGGAACAGGATATTTTTTTTCATTATTCAATGGTAGCGTATTTCAAAAGGTCATTCAAGAATAGCTCGAAGCTTGATGGATATCTCAAGCAAAAGATGATGCTATTCTCTAACGACGATACCTGTTGGATTGAGAACGAAAAACACATTAGTAAAATCAAACACATCCCCGACAACCTTTTAAGAACTTACGCTCATGATTTAAGAAAGGCTTTCAGTCCGCCGATAAAGGTAGATATATGAAGTCCATATTCCTCATCATGAGCTTCCTCTTCTTCTCTTCGTGCAACACTCAGGTGAATTTTGAAGTGAAAAAGACTGACACCAGACTCCCTCTTTCAATCGCCACTACAAAAACCTGGGAAGAAACTGGCGCTATGTGTGTAGTGGATAACGGTAACCTGTTTTGCTGGGGTGCCAGTGGCCATGCCATCGATGAAAACCTCACCACCATTGAGATCACACCAACAAAGGTACCCAAGCTCAGCGGCGGTGTTCGCAAGGCTGCCCTGTACAACACTCTCAGGAGCTGTGTTATTGGCAGCGATTCGAGTTTAAAATGTGCAGGACAAAATCTAAACCCAGATCAGGTCATCTTCCCCAGCGGCGTGACCAAAGTCGATACCGGTCCAAGTAATGCCTGTGCGATCGTGAATTCCGCCCTGAAATGCTGGGGTAATAACAGCAACGGACTTTTAGGTGATGGAACACTCGTCGATAGTGCAACACCGGTTGATGTTGTCGGTATGAGTTCGGGAGTGACCGATGTCTCCGTTGGCCTTCATACTGTCTGCGCAGTCAAAGGCGGAGCCGCCTTTTGCTGGGGTCTAAATTCTGCGGGCTCAATCGGAGATGGGACGACCAATGCCAGTACCGTGCCGGTGGCAATCCCCTCCTTGAGCTCCGGGGTCACTGACATCAGTACCAACTATGGCTCCTACGGAGAGATGGGTGATAGCTCGTTTGCGATTAAAGACGGGGGTCTTTATGTCTGGGGACAGAACGACTGGGGACAACTAGGAGATAGCACGAGCGTGGATAAGCTTACACCTACATTGCTAACGCCTTTCTCGACAGGAGTAAGCCAGGTCGATGCCGGCGGGGTTGAAACTTGCTTCCTCCACTCTGGGGATGTTTACTGTTTCGGACTCAATTTGGAAGGCCAGATGGGTTTAACGGCAGATGCTCATAGGTATGCGCCTCAAAAAATTTCTGGTATCTCGGGAGAAGTTCTACAAGTTGCGGCCGGCAGTAAACGCGGATGTGCCAGTACCAAGGATAAAGTCTATTGCTGGGGCATGAACTCAGATAACGTCATTGATTCTTCAACCACGGATCATCAACCCGTACCTAAAGTGGTTTATACCAGAAAATAAAAAAACCTTAAAAACCGGCCTTCGATAAAAACTCATTGAATTCATCTCGAAAGATCGGTGTGCCATTTGCATCACGCAAGATTTGGTTTGCAACTGACCCACCTTTCGTGGGATCCATTTTGTAAATGTACTCCTGCGGTATAGCACCACTCTTTAGTGAGTAGGTCCTCATAACTTCTTGGACTAGGTTCCCCTCTTCTAGAGTTCGGAAAAAATCCGCAGGTGAAAAAAGTGTCGGCCCATAGAAAGTCACTCCTCCATCGACCATCTGGCAATAGGCAGGGTCGAGGGCGGCCAACTCTTTAAACATCTGGGTAGCAGCTTGAAAAGCTTTAATCTCGGCTTTGGCGGAAACAAAAGCAGCTTCCTGTTCTGCGCGTTTGATCGAAGCATTAAGCTCCGGATCCTCTGTAACGGCCTTTGCGAACTCCTGGAGTTGCGGAAGAGAAAGTGAGTTCTCGGTCAGAATTTTTTTGGCATTTTCAAATTTTTGGATCAGAGGATTCATAGGTTGCCCAGGCTGCATTGGCCGGGCTGGACCAGATGATGAAATCCACTTCGTGAAGTTTCTCATTGTCGGTCCAAATTGCGATAGACTTTCTATCCCTAAGGCCTCGGTAACCTTTTTGAAGGAACCAAGTTTGTTATCCGGGATTTTTGCATCCTGTGCTCGCTTGAGTTCCAAATTCGAATTCCCCAGTTCAACCATGTCGCAAGCGTGAGTCATCTCATGGGTGAGCTCATAAACAACTTGCATCGGTTTAAGAATATCGGGGTTGAGATTTAATTCCGTTTTGAATGTTGGTGGATCAACGTGGGTGCAAGTTGAGGCAAAGCTTCCACCAATCTGATTTTCTCTTGGTCTGCCTTCTTCAAAAAGCAATACCGAGGTAAGACGAACATCTGGCATTTTCCCATTGGGTAATCTCGCTTTCACCTCGGGAGATGGACGCTCGTAGCATTCAAGAGCTTTCCGCCCTTGATTTGTCTTTCTCATCACACCCTTTGCGGCCTCTACATAATTCTTTTCAAGCGCTTTAAGTTTCTCTAGCTTCTGTGTTTTTGCATCGGCTGATGCGTTTTCAAAGTCAATCGTAGCCGCCTTAAACTCCTGTCCCGCCCGTTCGACAGCAAGGACATCTGGATCTGAAATAGGAGTTTTTTTCAACTGAGTCTTTTCTACCAGTTCCGCAAGCTTATCCAAGGGATCAAAGATTCCGTTCTGTTTGATGGCTCCTATGAGAATTTCTGTATCGGGTGTCTTGTTTCTGGATTTTATCTCGCCAACAGTCTTTAGAATAACTCCGATAATTTCGCTAGAGAGTTTCTCAACCTCAGAATCTTGTCCGATTCCGCAGGCCTGTGAATCAGGAAATCGAATCAGATAAGCTTGGTAGTCCTTTGGATCCACAAGGACTTTTGAATTGGTGCAGAGATCTCTTATCTTGTCCGCTGATGCAAGGTTTGTAATTGTCAATGCGAGGAGGAGATGGAACATAGATACCTTTGAGTATTTTCAGTTTTAGCGAGGAAACCATTTAATCTTCTACGCCCTTGAAAATGAATTCAGGATACATAAATCCTATCATACCTTTGAATCAGAACAATTGAGTTGTGAAGAGGAAGGAATGGCGAGATCCAAGCTTAAGTAGCTGAAAACGAGAGATGGATTTTCATTCAAATGAGGAATAGATACTTGTCAGCTTGAACGGATTTAGATTCTGGGTGAGTAAATCCAAGCTCCAGTTAACTACAAGCAAAAAACCAAAACACTCAAGAACTTTCGAGTGAGAAATTATCCATTATACAGGGTATCAGGCTTCATCCAAAAGATGACTGGTAATAGTTTAAATTTCTAGATTTAAACCATCTGTCTTCGATAAAATACGAAGGCCATGGTTTCAAGCCATGGCCTCGATTATATTTTATTAATTGCTAGGCGAATCAAATTCTAGTTGTTTACATTCTGGAAGATCGGCTAGAACCTTTTTTTTATTTCACTTCCAGTTTTTTCGGAACTACCTGCCATCCAATGAATGCATTTTCAAAAGCGTAAGGGCTAATGTTGTTACATGCTATTTCACAAGCTCTCCTAGCTCCTTCTTCTGATCTCCCAGCATAAGTTATGGTGATGACTGATCTACATGAACTGACACCACAAGTGCACTGAAGTTTAATGGCAGCTTGAATAGGATTGTCTCCTATTTCTTGCTGATGCTTCTCTTCCAAATATGACAACTTTTCAGGATCTATCTCATAGAAAAACTTCCCTTCCTGGAGCCCATCCTGGGTCGATGAATGAGAGATATCTGTGACTTCTTGAGCAATCTCTTCAGTGTAGTTTTTTTCAAGTTCCAGAGTCTTGGCATAGACTGTTCCTAACTGGAAAAAAGCAGTAAAGATTAATACACTTTTTAAACCTAGCATACGTACCTCTTTTTTTGGTTTTTAGTTCCTTAAAATCATAATCAAGAGGGAATTTTTAAGAATCAATATTAAAATTACACAAAAATATCTATTACCCAATATTCTCGCTACTTAGTCTGTACAAAAACTAAAAGAAGAATCAATCACTGAGAAAAAAATATCTCTCTGCCAAAAAATTATGGCTCGATTTTATTTTTATAAATGAGGATTCACAAAGAAGTAGTACTCTTCTTTTCTGTAATGTTTTCGAAAAAAGTCTTTGTTAGACTTCGTTGATATTGGGGTGAAGGACATCGCAATGTGAAGGATGTTGATAACGGCTCTATAAAATTTTGAGCGGCTACTCCGCTGATTTCACAATACAGAGTGGCTCGCGCCACTCAATTATCTGGAACGCGCAACTGATATAAAACAGCCCTACTATGTAATTTCAAATGAATAGTTTCGATCTCATTAAAAAGATTATCTCTGAAACATCTCCTCTCTGAGAAACTCGACACTGGGTTCGCCGAACTTTAATAGCCTTTCGAACTCTTCATATTGTCCATCAGCTATTATTTGGTCGTCTTTATTCATAATAGTTCCTCAAATAAGTCCTGGGATGCAGACCCAAGCTTATATACTAATATGAAAAAATCTTGGTGAGAGTCTGGTGTTTGAAATGAGGTTTTAAGATTGTGTTTAAGAAGCTGATCTTCTTTATTTTAATGCTGAATTGATCTAATTCCATGAACGGAAAGGCTATCCTTCATGAGCAGACTTAATTGTATAACCAAGTCCGAGCGTTTCGCGCCGGGACTTAGGTTTGTGACTATTCCAAGGGATCAGTCCAAGTTTCAATTTATTTCTATTCAGAAAAAAACGATTTTATGAAATCTGCGTAACTAAAAGGTGGGACAATAGGCTTAATGGTCTCAATTTTACCTTCCTCTGAAATACGATAAACTCCATAGTAACCACACGACGCGATGATGGCCGTTGCCTCATAACCTTTTTGAATTTCGGTACATTTGATGTTTTGCTCAAATATTTCATCTATGAATTTTTCTACTCTTTTATCCTCCTGAATAATCACTCTATTATTGCATTCATTACTTTCACTCAACCAACTTTGAGGCTTTTTTGATAATTGGTATGAGCGTATAATTTGAGCTTGTGGATCCATTTTAAGGCTGCACTTCTTACTAAAACCTACAATGACATCATTATGCAGATTGTAATTAAGGATTTTTAAATCGTAAGAGTATTTCCCGTGACTCGCATGATATTTCTCTTGAAGTTCTTTTATACTTCCCAGTGCCAACTTAGGAGCAAATTCTCGCCCCTTTAGTCCATATTTTTTAAAATCATAAATAAATTCTGGCAAAGCGATGACAAAGCTAACGACAAGTATAACAAGAATTATCTTAATGATGTTCATATCTATCAAGTTTATATGACAAAACTTCTTTCTCGGAAGAAAATTTTCATAAAAAGTATTTTAAAAATCTTTGTCAAGTACTCGGAGGGTTAGTCTTCTAAGCATGAAGCAAACCTACTTCTTTGGATAAAGTTAAAACTCTGGGCAGAGCTCTGTTGCATGCTACTCTTTTAGTGCTCTCTTCTGATGCTCAATAGTTTCCTTGCATTTGAAGTGTTCATCGTAATTCTTGTGAGAAGAGTCGGCTCAGAGAGAAGATTTTGCACGACATTTTTTGTCCGGACACGACATTTGAAAATAGCACGACATTGGCAGCCAAGCAGACAGCCACAAAAAGCCAACCGGAGAGATTTCCAGAGACTTTTGATAATGGTTTAGAGGAAGGAATTCATGCACTCATTGATAAGTGATTGATTATTAATTTCATGATGTTGACTGATGGGCATAAAAAAGCCGAGATGAACTCGGCTTTTCTATTAGAAATTTGGTGGAAGCAACAGGAAGAGAATGATTTTAACAAATTAGGCGATAATATAGCCATAGATAGCAAACTACAGAGATGAAGAGAGACGTTATACTTCAAGGCAATTATGGATAAGTTAATATGCACCTAACCTCTTTTGAAACATATTTTCTATCGCCATTTGGGGATATGTTGTAATTACCAACATGTCCATTAAAGTGCCAAGCCTGAGTTGGACCTATCGAAAGCAGATTTGACGACCACGGGTAATAGGCATCTCCTCCCATTACCACTTGTTTGTACCC
>JBEIEO010000106.1:0-9493 GCA_040382895.1 Halobacteriovoraceae bacterium | reverse complement strand
GGTCGCTTATATATACAAATGGGTGACCCACTCCAGGCTATTTCATGGTTACGAAATTCCATCAACATGAATCCTCTTAATGATCAGGATGTTTATTTACTTTCAGAAATACTCATTAAACGCGCTAATTTCGACGCTGCAAAACTACTCCTGAACAAATGTATGGAACTCGATCCTGTAAACCCTGATTATCGAATTGCCTACTCCAAAATTGTCTATGAACAGCAAGATGACCAGGCCGCTATCGGATATTTATTGGGACTACTGGATGAGTTTGGCGAGTCTCCCAAAATCCTATCAGAGATAGCTATCTTCTATTATCGAGCTGGCCGGGTAAAAGATTTCGAAGCCTATAAAGAAAAATTAGAAAAGTTACCTTCTAAGGACAAAGCGCTCTATGAGTTCTTAATTCGTGCCGCACTTTTAGATGAGCGTTTCGCAGAAATTCCGGGTTTGGTTGAAAACTTACTTCAGATTGAGCCTGGAGCATTAGAGGCGATGATGACGGCCGGTAGAGTTCTCTATGAAGATGGAAAACTAGTTGATGCAGCCAAATGGTTTAGAAGAATTCAGGATAAACTGGATACTTATCCTAAAGTTCAGTACTATATTGCTAAAATCAAATATCTCAGCAAAGACTATGAAGGTGCTTTGAAAGATGTCCAGGCAGATATCAAGGCTAACGGTGAAAATGACGCTGACTTGACTCTGATGGGTCAGATTTATACGGCTCAAGATAAAATCATCGAAGCCGAGAATCTCTTTAAGAAAGCCCAGAAATTAAATCCAAAATCCTACGAGTCACTTATGGGGCTAGCGGATATCAGCACTAAGCGAAATAATTTTGATCTAGCCCTGGATCTTTATAAAAAAGCCCAAAAAGAAAAAACTGATGAGCCGATCATTCATCGTAGTATTGGGAATGTATACCGACGTTTGGGTCAGGGTGCTCTTGCCGTAGAATCCTATAAATTGTATCTTGAAATGGCTCCGGAAGCCTCTGATAAGGCCCAGATCGAATCGTATATTAATCTCATGCAATAGGTGATACATGTTGGACATCAAGAAAATCGAAACTGACTTTGAAGCAGTTAAGAAAAACCTTGGCTCAAGAAATTTCGACATCTCAATTCTCGATCAGATCGTTGAACTTAATAAACAAAGAAAAGCTCTCACGACAGCATCAGAGACCAAAAAAGCTGAAATCAATAAAATATCCCGGGAAATCGGTGAGCTTAAAAAGAACAAGCAGGATGCCACAGGACCAATGGGTCAGGTCACAGCTCTTAAAGCTGAAATGGAATCTGAAGCTAAGCATCTTGATGAAGTTCTCGCTAAACAATCCTCACTCTTATTAAACATCCCTAATCTTCTCGATGCTTCAACTCCGGTTGGAAAATCTGAAGATGATAATGTTGAAGTTAAGAAATGGGGTACGCCTCGTCATTTTGATTTCACTCCAGTTGATCACGCAGACATCGGTGAAAAGCTTGGGATGCTCGATTTTGAATCTGCAGCTAAGATTACAGGTGCACGTTTTGTTGTATATAAGGCTGGTATCGCACGACTTGAGCGAGCACTGATTAATTTCATGCTGGATCATCAGGCGACTAAAGGTTTTACCGAAATGATGACTCCGTTCATCGCTCACGAAAGATCTTTAATAGGTACTGGTAACCTTCCAAAATTTGAAGACCAGCTATTTAAATTAAACTCTGAGCAACCTTGGTATCTTATCCCGACTTCAGAAGTGACTCTCACCAATTTAAAGCGTGAGCAGATTATGGAAGAAGCAGAATTGCCCTATCTTTATGCTGCCTATTCCCCGTGTTTCCGCTCTGAAGCGGGATCTCATGGTAAAGACGTTAAAGGACTTATTCGTATGCACCAATTCAACAAGGTTGAGATGGTGAGCATTTGTGCTCCTTCACAGTCCCCGGAAATTCACCAGAAGATGGTGGAGAGCGCTTGTGAGATTCTGGAGAAACTTGGCTTGCCTTACCGCGCCATTGCTTTATGCTCCGGTGATATTGGTTTTGCGTCGCAAAAAACATTTGATCTGGAAGTTTGGGTGCCAAGCCAAAATAAATATCGTGAGATCTCATCCATTTCAAATTGCGGTGATTTCCAGGCCAGAAGGGCCAATATTCGCTTCCGTAATAAGGAAGGCAAGGTCGAGTTCGCCCATACCCTTAACGGCTCAGGACTGGCCGTAGGACGAACCGTGGTAGCGATCCTGGAAAACTACCAGCAAAATGATGGCTCGGTGAAAATCCCTGAAGTACTATGGCCGTACATGGGTGGAATGAAAGAGATTCGCAAATAGCGATTGTCTTTTTTCCGACTTTTCTTTATATTTGATCTCCTGTACTTGCGGAGGACTGGCCGAGCGGTTTAAGGCAACAGTTTTGAAAACTGTCGTGGGTTAACGCCTACCTGGGGTTCGAATCCCTAGTCCTCCGCCACTTTTTTATTTGAAATTCAGATCTTGGTAAGTTGTTTTCTAAGCCATATAAGCGGAGACGTGGGTGAGTGGCTTAAACCACACCCTTGCTAAGGGTGCGAAGGGTAATTCCTTCCATGAGTTCAAATCTCATCGTCTCCGCCACTTTAAAATCTACAAAATTCACTGCAAATTCTGATTTCATGCTGAAATAGATAGATGCGTTTATTATCTCTACTCATAGTCTTCTTCTCAAGTACCATCTGGGCCAACCAAAACTTTATTCCCTTGCCGTTACTTACCAGGAACGATCAAACGTTAAATCTCACGACCAAAAATTTAAAAGTTGAATCCAACGTTGAGTCGCTCAAAGCTACATACGTTGGAGAGCTTCAATGGGAGCGCAGTAAGCAAAATCTTTTATTACCGAAAATTAAGTTAAGACTAAAAAATGATAGGCCGGACGAGCGCCATCTTTATTACCGTTATCAAAATACCACTCATCTTCCACAGACTTCAGGCCTGGAAGAATTTACTGATCTCGATGTCTCCCTTTTTGATCCTGATCGAATTGAAGTCCTTCAAGATGATAAAAAAATTGGTGAAGTTTATATCCGAACCATGGGTGAAGCCGATAAACAAAAAAATATACTCATGGACTACTCTTGCAGTGGTTACAATCTAAAAGTCTATGGCTTTGAAGGACACTTTCTAACGGTTGGTTGTGAATTGATTCGTGAGACCCAGAATGGTGATGTTATTCCTTCATTGAGAGTGTATTGGAATTCTAATGAATACCGGACTCTGGATAATTCTCAGGGGCCATATCAAATAACTTTTACGCAAGGTCGGGAAGCCAGAGTTAGGGTCATTAATGCTGCTGGTGAAAAAAAAGAAGTGATCTTTAAAGTTAATTTTCCCAATCGGCTTCACCGAATGAGACTGGCAGCCGGTATTGGACCTTATGCCTATGAAAGCAGAAGTTATGGTGCTCATCAAGATTCTGCCATTCTCCCCTCTGTCATGCTATACGGTAACTACTATTTGAATCACGTCCACTCTTTGAAATTTTTCGAAGCACTGGTGATAAAAGAAAGTGTCTTCAACCATGCTGGTCTCTATCTTGGTTCAGAGCTCGCAAAGTTATATGATGATAGATTGATTATTTCTTCCTTGATTGGTTTTCAGGCTTTGAGTTATCGATTCGATACAAAAGAAGATAAACTCTTTACTCAAATGATTTTCCCGCAAGGAATTGAGCTCGCTTTTCATCATCCTTTCGGAATGGAAAATTATAGATTTGTTTTAGGAGGCTTCTTAAGCCCTCAGCCTAATGTCATTTATCAAAACTTCTGGATGAGATTTGGAACCAAAATCTTTCTAGAATTCAATTTCATCAATTGGGAATATGGCCAAAGATCTGCGGCCATGTATGGTTTGTCGCTAGGCTTTCCAGTGGCTGAATTCTTTTAAGTCTCGGCCAGTTGCGTTGTAAGTTATTGAAATAACAACCACCTTGGAGCTATAACTCTTTAAAATTTCTCAATTTCATTCTTGAAATGCTGGCCTTTCTCGTTTAAAACTAGTGCTCATCTGCGCAGTCGTAGCTTAGTTGGATAGAGCACTTGACTACGAATCAAGAGGTCGTACGTTCGAATCGTACCGATTGCGCCATTTTTTCCATCCCATTTATAATTCCCATTCATTTGTTAGAATCAAAGAACAACTAGGATGATCTACGTGAATCATATAATCGTATTTTTCTTTCTTTTTTCTTTTCTCGCCTGTGAGAAGAAAGAGTCCGTCGTAATCAATGCTCCCCTTGAAGCCGTCTGGGGTTACGTGGGTAACTCAGATAATGCCAAAGAATGGTCAGTGTATTTTAGTCATATCAAGCCAATTGCCGGTCCCGACGGACAGGTTGGTGGAGTACGGCGTTGTTTTCGTCGTTCAGACGAAACTAAGAATCGATGGGATGAAAAGACCCTTGAGTTGAAGCCGATGAGTTATAGAAAAATTCATACCTATGGGCTTCAAGGATTTCCCGATGAATCTTTCAATTCTGCTGAGTTTCATGTTCATCAAAGATTTGATGAATCAGCCGATAAAAAAACTGTTACCCTAAGTTTTGGTTCAGAGCTTTTAAAACCTCGTGATCCACTTTCCCTTGTTAAATTTCTATGGCATTCGGGTGAAGTTTCCAGAGTGATCTCATTGAATTTAAAAAACATTAAAGAAGCCATCGAGTCTCGCCATCAGAATCGACCTTACGTCCGACCGCATCCTTATGAACTTGTTCATGCCTGGGATCAAAAGTAAGTCATAAATCCTCGCCATCTTAAAACTTAAATTTTATCGTTGATAGTCTTTAATCAACGAGGAGAATTTATGAAGAAGTGGCTTCTGCTACCACTAGTGTTTTTTTCAACTGAAAGCTTTGCTCAATTTACTAACGAATCTGAATTAGGTGTCGCTTCTGCAAATGGAAATACGAAGACTCAGACTTTTACCTTTAAACAACTTAATGATTATAAGTGGGAACGTAATGTTCTTGGTCTTAGATCTCGTTATCTAAATGCCTCGGCGAATGGAATTGAAACAGCTCGCTTCTTCATGTTCGGCATGAAATATGAGTTAGAGGTATCTAATCGCTTTGGATTTTTCGTGGGAGAAACGTTAGAGAAAGATAAGTTTGCCAACATCGACAGACGTCTTATCACTGATGCCGGTGGTAAGTATCGATTCATAGATACAGATAGTACAAAGTTTTTCTCCGAGCTTGGTTATCGATATATGGATGAGCAACGCCTTGATGAAACATCGGCATATAGTAACTATGGTCGTTTCTTTACTGAATGGAGTAATAACTGGAATAATAATTTTTCCACGAAATATTGGGTTGAATATCTTCCAAACTTTACAGTTCAAAATGACTGGCAACTTAATACAGAACTTTCTTTAACAGCGATTCTCAACAGTGTTTTTTCTTTAAAGTCAGGTGTCCTGGTCAGGTATGACCATGCTCCAGCACCAGGAATCGTTTATAAAACAGATACGTTGTTCACAACTTCTCTGGTTGCTAAATTCTAAGGAGTTTTTGTGATTAAAGAATTCGTAACATTTTTAAAGCACTACGGAGTTGTGGGCTTAGCAATTGCTGTAATTATTGGTGGAAAGTTGAATTTGGTGGTTTCAAGCCTGGTTAACGATCTGATAACTCCACTTATATTGCGGCCAGCGATTCAAGCGGCTGGGGTAGATAATATTTCCCAGCTTAGCTACAGTGGGATTATGTACGGTAAAGTGCTTGCTGCTACTTTTGATTTCATGATCGTGGCTTTTCTAGTTTTTCTCTTTGCTAAAAAAGTGATGAAAGAAGAAGTTGTCGCTAAAAAATAAAAAAAGCCGGCTTTCGCCGGCTTTAAATTAGTTCTTTAGATAACGAATGCAGGTGATATCGTGGATAGTGTTACGACTATTACCCTTGATAACAGTCATATATCTATCAGTAATCTGACCATCCAATAATTGAACTGAATAATCAAAGTTGATGTCTACATAGATCTCTTTGATGTTGCCAAGTTTGCTTCCCAGAACATTTTCACCAGCTCGACTTGATTCACCTACACGAAGATCCACGAAAGCAAAATAGCTTGCACCATTTTTCCCCAAAGTTCTTTTAGTGGCAGAGAAAGAAGCAATCGTTTTTTTCCATAAGCAACTGATGAATCTGATAGTACCATGATAGCAGCTTGCGAGTTCCTTCAGTGGGCTGAGTATTGTTATAAACTTTGATTTTTAAACTATGATTTAGCTGTTCGCACTTAAACCCATCAGCAAAAGCATTTACTGAAAGTGCTAGCACCAAAGCGATAAACAAACTTTTCATAGAAATTCCCTGGAATCATAGTTAATTTATTGGAT
Source organism: Halobacteriovoraceae bacterium (assembly GCA_040382895.1). GTDB lineage: Bacteria > Bdellovibrionota > Bacteriovoracia > Bacteriovoracales > Bacteriovoracaceae > Peredibacter. Next base: position 3,126 of record JBEIEO010000106.1, on the reverse strand, counting down.
CATTTGCCACGATGGGATTTTCCATGATTATGCTCTTCAGTTGGGACATCTCAGCATAAGTCATGCCAGTTTTAACTCACCTAATTTACGAATGAATGAAATTGGGCTGTCGAGATTTTCGACAGCTCTTTAAGGGCGATAAAGATTTTTAAGAATCGAGGGGATAGGCGCTTCTCCTCGTTGGATCAAGGCGATTTCATCTTTCTGAAATGAGGTAAGGAATTTATCCAGAGGTTGACCAACTTTTTGGAGCGAGGGAAATGCTGCCTGAATTTGGGAGTCCCATCCTTTATGGAATCTGGCCAGGTCATCTGGACATACAAATTCACGAGCGTGGCCGGGATGGCTGGCGCATTGAAAAGGTTCGATGATATTCAAAGTTCCATAATCATTTGTTAATTCTTCACCGGGTTGAATATCTTTAATTGCTATTTCAAACCCCAAAGTGGTGAGCATAGAATTTGGAAAAAAACTGTGATTTACGTAACGAGTTAAGTCCCAGCAAAAAACATAATCACCGTTTGAGTTGCGGTAGGTATATTTCATGAGGTTTTCGAGATTTCCAGGACTGAACTTGGCCAGATCTTCCCGAGGAATGATCCGATCCAGCTCATCCTTAACCCAGGTAATGGTCCCTTTCGGTATAAAAGCTGTGGCAAAAATACCGTAACCGATATCTTGAGACACAAATCTGAGCTCGGTATGCGGATGAAGCATTGTGTTTATCCCTGATGATACTTTTTTGTTATCTTAATATTTAAGACGTTTTAATGCTTCAAAAAAATGATCAAAGGGATTTGATGAAATACTTATTTTTTCTGTTTTTTTTATCCGGCCAGCTGATGGCCCAGACCCTATGCGAGCGCTCGCAGGACTTACAAGTAGTAGACTATCTTCAGCAATCGTATTCTCGCATAAGTTTTAAAAATCGTGGTGGTCTGATGAATGGCGGCGTCTGCTGGTGGCACAACCGGCTTCAGCGCGCATCAGCTTTTTTGGTGGAATTCCGTCCCGAGCTTACACCGATTTCTGCAAAAGAAGTTCCTCAACTGCTCAAAGAGCTCAAGTTGATGAAAAAGATAGTGCAAATCAACGGCTTTGTAGATTTTTATTCCTTCAGCCAAAAGTATCAACCGGAAATTCAATCTTTGTTAGAGGCCTGGCAGCGTGAAGATGGTTTTTTGAATCAACAATGGATTCGAGGAGTTTCCGGGAAGTATGAGCTTGAGCCGATGGCGATGAAAGAAAGAATGGATACACTATATGAACAGTTCAAAAAATCTGTTCATCCTGTTTGGATAATGGCGCAAATCAAAGGCATCGAATCACATTCATTTTTATTACTCAAGATGCAACAAACAGCTAGCGGATATGATCTTTTGGTAATTGATAGTAATTTCCCCTTGGAAAATAAAGTGATCAGCTATGAAATGGGAGATAAGTTTCTCAAGCATCCTAAGGATAAATATTCCTTTGTTCCCTATCTCGGCTTTCAGAAAGATTACCTTTCAATAAATGTTACGTTGGATACGTTTTGCCAGAGAAACAGCTGGGATATTCGAGATATTGTTTTAGGTGAAATCGAATTGGGCCTCTAAGGCCCAATCTTCTTTAATGTTTGGAGAATCTTGTTTGTCAGTAGTTACCATAAGATGATTGATCTGATTGATTCCCCCTTCCTCGGAGTTTTCAAAATTTGCCTATCTAGGGAGCAGGTTGAAACATCTTAAATGACATCTTGATTATGTGAAGTCCCAGAGTTTCTAAAACTAGTGGGATTTCTTTGATAGGAAGTCTGATGATCGTTACGAATCATATTTCTATTCGTTTCATTATCAAATGAGTCAAGCAGTCTATCAAGTTTATCAGAAATAGAATCGGTGGATTCGCCATACCGCTCTTGTACAATTCCTGAAACGGCCAGCATATTACCCTGAGTTTGTTCTAGTTCCTCTTCGGAAAGATCTCCCCATAAATTCCGAATACCACTTATAATTTCTTTCCAATTTCCTTTGATTTGTTCTTGATTAAGCATATAGCCTCCTGGTTCTCTATTAAAGAAGCATATTCAGTGCCAGTACCAATAAGTTTCGCTGAAGTCCGTAATTGCCCCAATCCCGAGGATATTACTTCTTGAATGATGATGCCCCTTTATAGGTGGGGCATTAGCTGCGATTGAAATTTGGATGATAAGTTTGAATGTGTCTGAAGTAGGTAGATTTCTTTTGGGGAAGCAGCTAATTGAGAAATTTAAAAAGCCCGACACAAAAAGCTTAATCCTAAGATTGTTTTAGATTCCTCAGAAATATTTAAAGCAAGTGCGATGCCATTTTACTGGTCTTTGATTTGCACTTGTATTGGTATTACTTTCAAGGAGGAAGAAATGTCGAAAACTAAGTTAAATGATAAAAACCGACGTACACATGCTGCTAAAGTAATAGCGCAAGCAAGTAAAAAAAATCAGGTTCACGAAGATGTTAGTGAACATGCCGATCATAGCGATAGCGAGAAAAACACCTCAGCCTTAAATGAAGATATGTCAGACTCTAAAGTCACTTCCAATAAAATCCTGGAACAGTATCGAATCATCCGGGAAGATGTGCTCAAACTCAGAGAAGATCTCTCACAAGGTTACGATATGTTGAAAGAGTGGATCGACAAAAAAATATCAGTCAGAAACATTCTTCGCCAAAACAGGTGAGTCAATTTTTCTTGATTGAGTGGAACTTTGCCCCCTGTGTGCTATGTGGCAAAGCTCTAAACTGTCAGATTCAGATTAATAAAAGTTGGCACAGTACATGCCATATCTAAGGGATGAGATTTTTAATCTCAAGCATAACAAGGAGATAGTTTATGTTGAGAGCAGCTATTGCATTTTTTGTATTAGGTTTGGTCGCTATTCTATTAGGTGCTAATGGAGTCGGTGGTCTTTCCCTCGATATCGGAAAAACTCTTCTCTTTGTCTTCCTGATTTTAGCCGTTATCAGCTTTATTGCCAGCATGGTTACTGGACGTAAAATGATCAACCGTCATTAAGGAACCATCGGATGAATCGAAGTTTACACTATCTGATTACAGTGATTGCTCTGTTAAGCTTTTCCGTGCTGTGTTTTTCTACTATTAGTG
>JBEIEO010000105.1:0-9631 GCA_040382895.1 Halobacteriovoraceae bacterium | reverse complement strand
TTCCACACCCCAGATCGGATTAAACAAGAGCTGACACTTCCGTCATTTACCGAAAAAATTCCCTTGGATAAAATCCAGGCAGTCCATTACTACGGAGCTGGATGTCCGGATGAAACTTATCGCAATATAATCCGCCAAGGATTAAGCCTGGTTTTCCCCAAGGCTAAGATTGAAGTTCAGCATGATCTTTTAGGTGCGGCCCGTGCCACTTGTGGAAAGAAACCTGGCATCTGTGGCATCATGGGTACCGGTTCGAATTCTTGCTCTTATGATGGAGCTCACATCACTGACAATGTCACGGCCCTAGCTCATGTACTGGGCGACGAAGGTGGCGGTGTCTATCTTGGTAAACTTTTACTTCAGGCTTACTTTTATCGAGAATTGCCGCGGGATCTGACTGTGGCCTTTGAAAAGACCTATCCTGAAGGAAAAGATGCCATCATTCATCGCATTTATGGTGAAGGACAGAACGTTCATATCGCAAGCTTTGCGGAGTTTCTGATCCGTCACAAAGAGCATCCTTATGCGCGTCTTCTCATAAATCAAAGTATCCGAGATTTTGCTCGTCGCCATTTGAAGAAGTACGAAAACTGGCAAAATCTTGAAATCAATTTAGTGGGTTCTATCGCAGGTCTTTTAACGGAAGAAATCCGGGACGTGTTTAATCAGGAAGGCTTGAAGCTCGGAACAATAGTCAGAAAACCAATTGAAAATCTCTTGGAGTATCACTACTCAGATATGCGGTTGTAATCGTCCTGGTATCTTTTGATGTCATCTTCCCCGAGATAAGGGCCAAGTTGGACTTCTACCAAAATAAGATCTTCGCTGCCTAGATTCTGCAGGCGATGAATGCTGCCTTTTGGAATGTAGATGTAGGAATCGGGTCCCATCCGATATTCTTTCTCACCCACGGTTACGAGAGCATCTCCTCGTACCACGACCCAATGCTCGGCTCGTTTTTCATGACTCTGAAGCGATAAACGCGACTGAGGTTTCACGGTTATCTTTTTGATTTTGAAACCATCCTCTTCATGAGCGTTGTAGTAACTACCCCAAGGACGATTAAAGAGATTTTCGTTATTCATAACAATTGTTAATGCCTTAAAAATAATCTAAAATTTTGTTGGCACTTTATCCATTTTTTTTCATTATCCGCCAATGAAAAAATTTATTCTTATTCTGATGTTGCTCTCAATTAGTTCCCTCAATGCTCATAGCTTTGTAAAAGTAAAAGATTCAAAACTCCAGTATCAGGGAAAACCCTATTATTTCATGGGTACAAACTTCTGGCAGGGCATGAACCTGGCCCTGAAAAATCCTGAACAACTCAAACGTGAGCTCAATCATTTGCAGTCTCTAGGCATTAAACAACTGCGAGTTCTGGCGTTGTCAGAAGGTCCGGATACTGAGCCCTACCGGGTCACTCCAGCCGTTTTAAATAGTCCTCAGGATCTGAGAGAAGAAGTTCTGGTGGGACTAGACTTTCTCCTTGCGGAAATGAAGAAAAGAAATATGACGGCAGTGATTTGTCTCTCGAATTTCTGGCCATGGTCGGGTGGATTTGCTCAATGGGTAAGTTGGTTTGAAAAGAGTTCAATTCCTTATCCACCTCCACATCCCAATGGAAGCTGGTCGGTGTTTCAGGAATACTCTTCGCGCTTTTACACTATCCCTCAAGCGGTCAAAGCTCAGCAAGAGATGGTAAAAAAAGTCATCACTAGAACAAATACTATTACTGGCATTGCATATCGGAATGATCCCACTATCATGGCATGGCAGCTTGCTAACGAACCTCGCGGTGGGCGCTACCGCAAAGAATTTCAAAGCTGGATAAAGTCATCAGCGAAACTCATCAAATCTCTAGATCGCAATCATCTTCTCACCATAGGTAGCGAAGGCGAAACCATGAATCCACTGGATGCTGGAAATGATTTCATCGCCGATCACGCTCTGGATGAAATTGATTACACCACCATCCACATCTGGGTGGAGAACTGGGGTGTCTATGATCCAAAGAATGCTGAAGCCACATTACCGACAGCATTAACACTTCTACGGGACTATGTGAAAAACCACGTGGAAAAATCCAAACGATTGAAGAAGCCTTTGATTCTGGAAGAGTTTGGAATGGCCCGGGATCAGCGGTCCATGGCGCCGGAGAGCTCAACAACCTTTAGAGATCGATATTATCAGGAAGCTTTTGAGCAAACTCTTCTCTATATGCAGGATAAAGGCATCATTTCAGGTGTTAATTTCTGGGCCTGGTCAGGTGAAGCCAGACCTTATAGGCCCGGTGGATTGTGGAGAACCGGCGATGATCTTTTGGGTGATCCCCCTCACGAAGAGCAAGGCTGGTATGGAGTCTATGACACAGATAAATCCACTCTTGATCTGATCAAGGATTATGCTCAGAAGATTGAGAGCTTTAAGAAAGGTCGCAAAGAATGATGTGGTTGCTGCTTTCTCTTGCTCTCACTTTACCAGCTCAGGCGAGAACACTCATTATTTCCGACTCCCATGGAGAAGGTGCTTATGGGAGTGAACTTGCCTCACTCATTGAGAAAGAGCAGGATGTTTCGTTTTATGCTTTCGGTGGAACAGCTCCGGCCGACTGGATTGAGGGCTTCACTCAACCTTGGGGTTTCTGGGAATACCATTCGGACCGGCTGAATTTAAGGGGACAAAAAAGACCGACTCCCCTGTTACAACAACTGGTATCAGATCTTCGTCCAGAGAGAGTCATTATATCTTTAGGCACGAATCTCATCTGGCGCGAACATCTGCCAAAAGATATCGAATACATAAAATCACTTATTGAAATTGTACGTGCTTCAGGTGCTGAATGTATTTGGGTCGGAAGCCCCGATCTCAACCCGACCAAACCATCTCAGATAAGACGCGAGTTAGAGGTACGTGGTTTGCTCAAATTGGAAGTAAAAAACTGTCAATTGATTGAGAGCTGGAGTTTTACCCATTATCCGGATAGAAGCGGCGACGGAATCCATTACGATGCCATCGCGCTTCGAGGAAAAGATTTAGCAAGAAACTGGGCACGAGACGTTTTCCACCAACTTCCCATTCATCCGATAACTTTTGATTCTGACTTTCATGAAAGTAGGATTAACTCCTCCGCGCTCATCAACTTTGCGGAATAGATCCAGAACCCGACAGGAGTCATAATCTCTGATCAGGCGGGTGCTAGAATGGGCCTAAACATCGAAGAGATGATTTCTCCACCCCCGCCAATCTCAAAAAACTTGCCCGGGAAGTTAGAGACTTCAAATTTTTTATGAGCATTTCACAGTGGCCAGGAGATATGCCCGGCTGGAAAGAACCGTCCAATGAAAATTCGCTGAATTTATTTTCGGTTTTTGATCGGGTACTTAAAAAAATCAGCAATCTTTTTACAGAAATTGTCTTTTTCTTTCCCGTCTTCGAGGGAAAAAATCTGATCCATGGGTGCTTGTAGAGCATGAGAAATTTTAAGTGCGATTTCTACCGACGGATTCTTGCATCCACTTTCAATCGAAATGATCGTCTGTCGTGAACACCCAACCATGTCCGCCAGTTGTTGTTGTGAAATATTACCCCGTTTATGCCGCAGGGCCTTGATCGTGTTAGAAAGTTTCATCTGATAAAAGTAAACTAAACTTTACATCATGTAAACTAAACTTTACACTGTCTGAATGGACACTATAAAAAAGTTATTACGGCTTAGTCGGGAAGAATGGCCGCTTCTCCTTTGGGGATTATTCTTCCTGGGAATCAGCTCTGCGGCCTTGCTGGCCTATCCTCACACCATTAAAAAGATCATCGACGAGGCCATTGCTCAGAAAGATCAACCACAATTAAATTTTGCGGCGATGCTGGCAGTGGGAATTTTTGCCATCCAATCTGTGACCTCTGCTTTGCGCTACTACTTCTTTACCCTGGCGGGTGAAAAAACAGTTAAAAGATTACGGGAAAGATTGTTTGGTCAGATCCTTGGCCAGGACATCACTTTTTTTGATTCACAAAAGACAGGTGAACTACTAGGAAGACTTTCCAGCGACACCGCCGTTTTACAGAACGCTTTAAGTGTCAATATCTCTATGTTGGTTCGGGCGACTGTCCAAGCCCTAGGTGGAGTTGTCATGCTATTTGTGACCTCAACTAAACTAACCATCTTCATTCTGATCATTATTCCACCCTTGGGATTTTTAGGAGCACGCTTTGGACGTAAGGTTAAGGCAATCTCTAAGAAAGCTCAGGACGCCCTGGCCGCTTCTTCAGGTGTAGCCGAAGAAGGACTCTCCGGTGTGCGTACAGTTAAAGCTTTTGCACAGGAAAATTTCGAAAAATCCCGCTATCATCTTCGACTGGAAAATTCCTTTGAACTTCAACGAGGAAAAATCAAAGAAGTGGCCCGCTTCACGAACCTTGTTTCTTTGATCGGACTTTCTGCAATAGTTTTTATTGTTTGGTACGGCGGAACATTAGTCATTCAAGGAGAGATGAGTGTAGGAACACTTACCTCTTTTCTTCTATACGTCATCACCGTTGCTTTTTCAGTGGGAATGCTGGGAAGTCTTTGGACTGATTTTATGTCAGCATTCGGAGCGAGCGGGAGAATCTTTGAGTTGCTGGAAAAATCCACCGAAGATCTCACAACAGGAAGAACCTCTGTCACCATTGGACTAGTAGAATTCAAGAATGTGCACTTTTCTTATCCTGCCCGACCTCAGTTTCCGATTCTCAAAGGTGTTAACTTCTCAATTGCTCCTCATGAGACTGTAGCCGTAGTTGGCCCGTCGGGCGCAGGCAAATCCACTCTGGTGCAGCTATTGATGAGATTTTATGAACCAGCATCCGGTGAGATTCTCTTTGATCAACATCCTAGTACGGAGTATTCCCTCAAAGGATTGCGCCAGTCGATAGGGATTGTATCTCAGGAGCCAGTTTTAGTTTCTGAAACGCTATTTGAGAACATCCGCTACGGAAAACCAGATGCCACTCATGAAGAAGTTATCGCTGCTTCCCGGAAAGCCTTTGCACATGAGTTCATCACCAGATTTCCTGAAGGCTATGACACACTGGTTGGTGAGCGCGGGGTACAACTCTCCGGGGGACAAAAACAACGAGTGGCCATCGCGCGAGCACTTTTAAAAGATCCACGTATCTTAATTCTGGATGAGGCGACTAGCGCCCTGGATTCAGAAAGTGAGCATTTGGTGCAAAAAGCACTTGAAGAACAGATTGGAAAGCGAGCGACTTTGGTGATCGCTCATCGCCTCTCTACAGTTAAAAGAGCAGATAAAATCCTCGTGCTCCAGGAGGGAGAGGTCGTACAGGTAGGAACCCACCAGGAATTATATCAGAATGAAAATGGACTCTATCATAAGTTAGTAGAACGACAGTTTAATTACCCGGAGGATATATGAATCGAGAAACTCTGAGCCCGGAGCACATTGATGCTGAGGCACTCAACCAAATCACTTCTTATCACGCTGAAATCGTTAAAGAGGTTCAGGAAGCTATAAAAAAAGATAAAATTGTGGTGGTAGGCATGAGACAGAACCCGGTTGTCAAAAAAGCTCGCAAGACTTTGCAAACTGCAGGGATTGCTTTTACTTATCTGGAATACGGAAGTTATTTCAGTGCCTGGAAGCCACGTCTTGCTATCAAGTTGTGGAGTGGATGGCCAACCTATCCGCAAGTTTTTGTGAATGGCAAACTGATTGGCGGTTGTCGTGAGATGTTGAAAGCTCTGGAAGCTGGAAAAATCAAAGCATAACAAAAAAGGCCACCAAAAGGTGGCCTTTTTTTAAAAGATTATTATCGAATCACTCGATCAATACCCATCAGGTGGTTACTGAATTTATCTTTATTCGGATCCCCTGATACAATTCTTGTCACCTGCTCAATCGCATCAAAAGTATTCTTTAGTCGTTTTGCTTCTACCATCTTGATGTCTCGTTTAAGGATCCCGATTTTTTTCTTGTTAATTTTTCCATTAAGAAGTTCCTGGACCAAAACTGCTCGCAGCTTAAAAGACTGTTCGGCAAGCTCCATCGCCTTAGCCTTATTGGATTCAAAGATTTTTCTTAACTCTTGTTTCTGAGTATCATTCAAGGACTTAGAAGATTGTATTGACTCATCAATGGTCGATCCCAGGGCTGCAGAGTCTTTAACCTGAGTAGTCGCCACTTCCTGGTTCAATTCTTTGCGTGCCGTCTCTGAAGATGAACAGCTCACTCCCAAGACCAATACCAAAATCATCGTGATATGTTTAGACATAAGAACTCCTTTCACTTGATGTGTGCCATTATAGGTCAACACAAGAGAAAAAGGAAATTTAAAGAGAAAGATCTTCTAGTGCCTTAAGTATGTTTTGGAAGGATACCCCTTTGAACTTTATGCGTAATCGATCAAAGACATCTGCCCGAGAAATGTTCATCTTTAATTTTTCAGCTAAAAGAATATGGTGGACCCATTCCTCAGCCACTATGAAAACCAAGGCCAGAGGTGAAATACTCAAGGGATAGGCGTTAAACCCAATACCATCCCGGGTACCATGATGTTGTTTCACAATGGTATCTACACCCATCGGGAGAGAGGTATAATATTTATTCAACAAAGTCGCTGCATTGATAGCGTGTCTTTGGATACTTACTTTTTGTTCCTGAGTCATGGAATGGGTAGCCAAGGCTTCTTCGCTATGAATCAATAAAAACTCTTCTTCGGAAATGGTGATGTCATGAAAGAAGGCGACAAAAGCAATCTTCACTTTTTGATCGAGAGTCCCCCACTCCAGTTTATCGATGATGTGACTGGCGACATAACAAATTAAGAGTGAGTGCCGAAATCCCAGATTCACATCTTTAGTAGTTAACTCCAATAACTCTTTGAGTTTTGGAATGCGGTTCACGATGGAGGACATCGTCTTGATGTTATTTTCCGTCATCTGAATAATTTCTGGTGTGACCATCATTTTTCGAGCGGCATCTCTCACTACTTTATAACCATGACTGGAGAAAATCACACTGTTTTGAAGGCTTAAGTTATCATCGGCCAGCAGTTCCGCCAGAAATACCGTTATACTGTTGACAAATTTCAATCGGTCATTGGCATCTACATAAATAGCGATGTCTCCTTCGTTTCTCAGAATATTGATGATTTCTCCATGGATGCGATCGTTCTTATCAAGGAAGGGTTCATAGGTATCACCTTTTTTCCTGTAGATCGGACAAACCAACTGAAGATTGGGGCATAAAAGACTAATTTTAATCGGATAGTATTTCCCGACGTCTTTTTCGGCCATATCTCGCGCGGTGACTCCCAGAATCTGAGCACTTTTGCGGATGATATCCTGTACCCCTACAGCTTCATCAAAAATGGAGGCTTCATGTGAACTAATTTTTGTTTTTCCGATAACAATGAGCTTGGTATCCAGTTGCTTTTGAAGGATAAGCTGATTGAATTTAAATCCAAGGTCTCGTTCATCAATCGGGGAACGGGTGATTAAAATGTCAGGTGCATTATTAAGCAAGTAATCTGTCGCTTCGTTGATCGAATCGAATTCCACTATGACAGCTCCAACGTAAGCCTCAAGCCCAACAGTGTAAAGGTGTCCGGCATTGGGTCTATTATCAATGATAAGGATTGTACTCATAAGCGGGGATTATAAGGTTAATTGGAAAAATTTTGATTTAAATTGTACAAATGGCTTATTAACTATAACTTAGATATAGTAGAAGATTCTAATATAAAAACAAGCACAATTTGAGCCACAAAAATATGGCAATTTTTGAAATATTTCTACCATGAAATTAATAAATCGGCATATTGCAGTCACTGGCGCCAATGGTGGAATTGGAAGGGCTTTCTGTCAAATGTGTGCCCGAGAAAAAGCCCACCTTCATCTGATTCTTCGTTCTCCCCGGCCGGAATTTGTCCAAGAGCTTACGTCCCATGGCGCTGCTTCGGTTACGGTCTATCATGCAGATCTTTCTTCACCCGAACAGGTCCGGGACCTAGCTGAAAAACTCAAATCCATAAACCTGGATGTACTTTTTAATAATGCCGGCCTTTTGACCGGAGGTCTTCTGGAGGAGCAATCCTTAGAGGATATTCAAAAGATGCTTCAGGTGAATTTGAATGCTCTCATTGTGCTTACCCACTCGCTTCTTCCGGGCATGCTCAAGAAAGGTCATGGCAAAATTATTAATAATTCATCGGTTTCAGGGGTCATGACTTTTCCGTGTGCCTCAACCTACGCGGCTTCAAAGGCTGCTGTTTTAAGTTTTACGAAATGTCTGGAACTGGAACTCAAAGGAACTGGAGTTAGTACATTAGTTCTGATTACTCCGGGGATAAAAACCCGGATGTTTGATCAAATTCAACCCATGTATGGAAAGAATCTTGAATTTCCTGCCAATGACTATATCTCACCAGAAAAATACGCGGTAAGAATTAAGCACGCTATTGAGAATGATGAGACCGTATTACAGCCATCGTTTTTTTCAATGACGGGACTCGGTTTAAGGATATCCCGCCATTTCAGTGGTCTTTTTAATAAAGCCGTTCTGACACGATTTAAAAGATCTTAGCTATTCATTTCCGATATACTCCATCTCTTTTACTTCCTGAGACTGCTTCTGGGCGCCTTTCCGGGCAAATTCCTGAATCTGTTTGTTGGAAGCCTTTTTTTGAGCTTCTTCAAACATATCGATACCGCTCTTGTGATGCTTAGACATCAGTGAAAGATACGTCTTATCGAACTCATCAGCAGTAGCCGTTCTTAGTGACGACATATCCATTTTCTTAGGCATCTGAGTAGACTTAGGCACCTTCGAGAAATACTCTTTTCTCCACTCCTGCATTTGTTCGATTTCTTTCTGCTGATCCATCATCATCTTCTGCGACATGTCTTTAACTTGCTGGCTACTGGCCTTGCTATTGGCGATCTTGGCCATCTCAACACCCTCGCGATGATGCTGGGTCATCTTATCAAGAAATTGAGCATCATAGTTCTGGGTTGAGGATTTGGTGGTGCCCATGGCCAAAGGCGCGAGAAGCAGGATTAGCAGGGTAAGAAAAAATCCATTTTTTACATTCATAATCGCTCCTGGTTAAAAGTTATTCCGCTCTCGAATATTCTTAAAAGGAATATGTGCCGATGAAAAGACAAGTGGTGTAAGATAAATGAGTATGATCACTTCCTTACTTAAAATACCTTTGTTACGTCTTAAATATCGTTTTTTACCTAACCAAGCGCAGGCTTTCTGGGCCCAGGAGTTGCTGGAAGCTCAAGGTTTAGGTGCCAAACTTGGTCAAATTCTGGCCCAGGGAAAGAAGGTGCAGCCTCCTAAGTCATCTCTTTCCTCTCAGCAAGCCTGTGCGATTTTTAAAAACGCCTTCTCCCAGGATATGGCATTCTCCAATGAAGTTTTTGCTGCCTCCATGGGACAAGTCTTCTTCACCAGTCTCAATGGGAAGGATTACGCCGTAAAACTTCTTCATCCGGGCATCAGAGAGCGATTAAAAAAAGAAATCGATAATATTATTCTGCTGGGAGGCTACTTCTCCAAGGCCAAAGGATTTCGCTTCGACAAAGACGTCTTCCGCCGCTTTCTGGAAGAGGTTTTTGAGC
>JBEIEO010000104.1:0-9703 GCA_040382895.1 Halobacteriovoraceae bacterium | reverse complement strand
TTCTGGTTCATCCCGAAAACAATAAGAGATAGAGAACACTTTATCTAAGTTTTCTTCAGGGCGGCTTAACAAGTCCTTAAGCGCAAATTCTGGTGAAGTATGAAGATAGCTTGGGATAACTTCGTTTTTTACAACTGAATGTAGTTGAAATGGATGAATGTGCACTTCCATGCCAGGATTTTCTACAGCTGGCGGAGTCAGGACATCCAAAAATCCTTGTTGCCCGAAGAAGTTTCTAATAAGCTGAATGAGCTCAAACTGGTAACGTAATCGCATGGATTTTCACCGTATAAAAAAAGTTCTTTTTCAGCATACTCTTCCTGATGATGAGTGGAAAGGAGCTGTGCTTTTTTTGATCAATGAAGATCATGTTTTCTTGATCAAAAGATCTGAGGAGATGCCCACTCATGGGGGGCAAATCGCTTTCGTTGGAGGACATAAAAAAATCGGTGAATCCACTCCCTGGGAAGTTGCTCAGCGAGAATTCGAAGAAGAGACCCAACATACCCGTGAGATCATCGAGTTTTTAGGTTATCTTCCTGTGGTCATGACCGCACGAATGCAGCCGATAGTTCCGGTGGTAGGAAAACTTAATATATCAACAGCTCAATTCTTGAATGAAATTAAAAGTAATGGTGAATGGGATGATGTTCTGGCCTATCCTTGGGCAGAGCTTATGAAAGAAGAAGCCTGGGAATACGCTTGGCGGCATGGCCATTCTTCAAGTGCTGTTATGTTTCACCCCATTAGAATTGGAAGCTATCTTCCATTGGATCAGAATGGTAAACCGCATCTCTTATGGGGTGCCACTGCCCATATGATCTGGTGCTTCTTGAGACTTTACTTTAACGCCTGATTTGGTTCATACTGCTACTCACTTAAGAGGGCATATCAAATGGAAAATCTTCAATCTACAGACTACATGATTGGCTTTGGAATCCTGATCGTTTTAACGATTATTCTGTTGCTTCTTTTCCGGAAAAAACCGGAGAAAAAAATCGAGCCAACATTCTTTGAAGAGAAGAAAGAGCCAACTGTCGAAGTGGTGCCAGCACCAGTTGCACCAAAGATTACCTGGGCCCAGAGACTTTCCTTAGGTTTAGAAAAATCTCGCTCAGAAGTTTGGGGAAAGATCGGTCAGTTGTTTTCCTCTGGAACTCCCTCTCTGGATCAGATTGAAGAGATTCTTTACACTGCCGACATACCAACCGCTTTGGTTCAGGAGCTTCTGGTAAAATTGGAAAAAGAAGGCAAAGGTAAAACAGCCGAAGAGGTTCAAACGCTGGTATTTGGTTTTATGAAAGATAAGATGGAACAGATTCAACACACCATTCATAAAGATGTTTTTCTTTTTGATGATACGGAAAAGAAAACCCGCGTGTTTATGATTGTCGGTGTAAACGGTGCCGGTAAAACTACCACGATTGGAAAACTTGCTACGAAACTTAAAGATCAGGGTGCGAAAGTTATTGTTGGTGCTTGCGATACCTTTCGTGCTGCAGCAGTAGATCAACTCCAAGTTTGGTGTGATCGGGCCGGTGTGGACATGGTAAGGGCTAAAGATGGTGCTGATCCAAGTGGAGTCGCCTATGACACAGTTGCTAAGGCATTTTCTGAAGGCTACGACTATTGCTTGATCGATACAGCTGGTCGACTTCATACCAATCAAAACTTGATGGATGAGCTAGCCAAAACGAAACGAGTCATGAGTAAGATTAATGCTGAAGCTCCCCAAGAAGTGCTATTGGTTTTGGATGCGATCACCGGCCAAAATGCCTTGAAGCAAGCTCAGGAATTCAATAAAGCCCTTCAACTAACTGGAATTATATTCACTAAGTGTGATGGTTCGGCTAAAGCCGGCAGTGCCGTGGGAATCGTCGACAACTTGAAAGTGCCTATCACTTATATCGGAGTTGGCGAATCAGTTGAGGATTTGCAGCAGTTTGATCTGGAGCTTTACCTCAAAACTTTAGTTGGCCTTGAGACTAGATAAGCCTTTGAAATAACAAAGTTTCAAAACCGAGCTTCGTTGACTTTTATCGGGTTGTCCCGTACCTTATTTCTATGACCCAAATGAGTCAGGACACTGAGTTTAATGTATTAGGTTGTAAGGTGCGATTGCGCCCGGATCAAAACGATAGTCACAACGCAAAAGCGGTGATCGATTTGATCAATGCTGAAATTCAAGCATTGAAATCATCTCGTCCACAGCTTCGAGATACTGATCTTGCTGTTTTAGTTGCTTTAAAAATGGCGACTGAAAAGATGCAACTTGAAGATGAGTACAAACAGAACATCTTTAAGTTGGAAGAGTCTCTGGAAACTGCATTGCAGGCGTTGAATGTTGAAGCGAATTAAGTGTGAGTAAAGAGTTTCTTCGTAGTCAGCTACTTAGAAAATTATCTGCCCTCTCCCAAAATGAGATTCAAGGATTTAGTTTTTCTCTCACTAATCAAATCATTAAATTCTTTAAATCAAAGCCTGAACTCCAAGGTCAGATCGGCGCAGGTTATTTGCCATTGAAAGCAGAAATCGCACCGGTGTATCAGGAACTCTTGAGAGGAGTGCCTCTGACGATTGCTTATCCGATCCTCAAGGGCGAGAACATGAGTTTTGCCATTCCGGACGGATTACCTCGTGGAGGAATTTGGTTACAGGAGCCTTTTAAAGAAATCAAACCTGAGTGGTTATTCATACCGGGTTTAGGGTTTGATCTGAAAGG
This sequence comes from Halobacteriovoraceae bacterium, assembly GCA_040382895.1. Taxonomy (GTDB): domain Bacteria; phylum Bdellovibrionota; class Bacteriovoracia; order Bacteriovoracales; family Bacteriovoracaceae; genus Peredibacter. The sequence continues at coordinate 6,981 of JBEIEO010000104.1, read as the reverse complement.
CTCAAGGCTTGGCCGAGGTAAAGGTTTTTACGATCGTTATCTAGAACACGCTAAAGCAACAAAAATTGCTCTGGCCTGGAGTGAACAGTTAGTTGAATCAATCCCTGTGGAAAGTCATGACTGCCACATGGATTTTATAATAACAGAAAATTTCTGCTGGGACGTAAGACAGCGGATCAAGTTTTAAGGGGATAAATAATGAATCCAATGGTTATGGCCGTCATTGGTGTGGTAGCGGGAGCAGTCATTGCTTTCATCGCTTTAAGCATCAAGAACTCTGCCTCTCAAAAATCTAAAGAAGGTGAGGCTCAGGATATTCTTAGAAAGGCTCAAGCTGAAGCTGAAGAACTTCGTAAAAAAGCGCAAGCCGATGCTAAGAATATTGTTCGTGAAGAGCGCAACCAACTTGAAAACGAGATGGAAAAAAAGAAAAAGCATCTGACAGATTTCGAAAGAGGTCTGACGAAAAAAGAAGTGGCCCTTGAGCAGAAGACTGAGCAGATCCAGAAAGATCAGGAACGCCTGAAGTCTAAGGAAACTGAAGTTGATACTCGCGTTCAGAAACTGGATGCTGAAATCAAAAAGAACAATGAAATTCAGGATGAGCTGGCCAACAAGCTGACTCAGGTTGCTGGTCTTACAAAAGATCAGGCTAAAGCAGAATTGATCGAAGCCGTTGAGCAGGAAGCGAAAGTTGATGCTGCCAAACGAGTGAAACGCATTGAAGAAGAAGCTAATGAGGAAGCGGAAAAACGAGCGAAGCGAATTGTCGGGATTGCGATTCAGCGTTTTGCTGGTGAGTATGTGGCAGAACAAACCATTTCATCTGTGGAAATCGCTGATGATGGTGTGAAAGGTCGCTTGATTGGGCGAGAAGGTCGTAACATCCGTGCTTTCGAGCAGATTTGCGGTGTGGATCTGATCATTGATGATACTCCTGGTATTGTGACTATTTCGTCATTCAATGTTGTTCGTAAAGAAATCTCTCGTATGACAATTGAGCGTCTGATCGCAGATGGACGTATCCACCCGGCGAAAATTGAAGAGTTCTATGAAAAGTGTAAGCACGAGTTTGAGTCTCGTCTGCGCGAACTTGGTGAGAAAGCTCAGATGGAAATCGGTGTTCACGGTATCCACCCCGAAATCCTGAAACTTATCGGTGCCCTTAACTGGCGTACTTCTTACACTCAAAACCAATACCAGCACGCTCTGGAAACAGCGTTCCTGGCCGGTAACATGGCAGCAGAACTTGGTCTGAACGTTAAGCAAGCTCGCCGTGCTGGTCTCATGCACGATATCGGTAAGGTGCTGGATGCTTCGGCTGAAGGCTCTCACGCAGTGATCGGTGCTGACTTTGCTAAAAAATACGGAGAGTCTCCGGACATCGTTCACGCAATCCGTGCTCACCATGATGATGAAAAACCAGAATCAATTCTGGCCCATTTGGTTGCTGCCGGTGATGCACTTTCTGGTGCTCGTCCTGGTGCCCGTAAAGCTCTTAAAGAATCTTATGTCTCTCGTCTTTCGGATATTGAAAAAATCGTTAATAGCTTTGAAGGTGTTCATCGTTCATACGCTATTTCTGCTGGTCGTGAAGTTCGTGTACTGGTTGAAAACGAGAAGGTATCTGATGAGCAAACCATCATGCTCTCGCGTGATATTGCTCGTAAGATTGAGCAAGAGATGTCTTATCCAGGTACGATTAAAGTATCAGTGATCAGAGAGACTCGTGCTGTAGGTATCGCTAAGTAATTCAAAGCTGAGGAGGAATCATGGAAAGAACTGCGCTTGTTACCGGTTCCTCCTCAGGTCTTGGTCTAGAAATCTCCAAATATTTACTGGAAAACGGTTACACGGTCTTCGGCGGTTCTCGCTCGGGGACCGAAATCGATCATGATAATTTTTACGACGTCGAACTCGACATTACCTCAGAAGATTCAGTCATAGATTTTTTTGAAACGATCAGAGAGTTTACGCCTAAGCTGAATCTGGTAGTCAGCAACGCCGGGATCTGTGAGATGGCACCACTCTCGGACACATCGCTTGAGCAGTTTGAAAATCATCTGGCGACAAATACTGTAGGGCCTTTTTTGCTCTTCCGTAACCTTGAGTCTTTTCTGATTAAGAATGAATCTCACATCATCTCAATTCTCTCAACCGCTGCTCACTATGGATATCCTAATGTGAGTTCTTATAATGCTTCAAAGTTTGGCCAACTGGGTTTAATTGAAAGCCTGAAAAAAGAATGGAAGGATTATAAACTTCGTTTTACTAATCTTTTTCCTGGAGCCATTGATACTCCGCTCTGGGACAAAATGGGTGCTAAGTTTTCCCGTCAAAAAATGCTCAAAACAGACGACTTCATGAATGTTTTTGCCTTCGTGGTGAACGCACCGTCAACGATCCAGTTTCCGGAATTAACCTTCCTCCATAAAGAAGGTTTTCTGGAATGAATGGTTTCCTTTTAAGTAAAAGAAAAACCTTCGAACTTCTGCTTGTAGTCCTTTTGGATCTCATTTTTTATTTCCTCTGGGGTAGTGCGGATTTCGTCATTCTTTTCAGTTTCGGATACGTATGGAACTGGGTTGGAAGCCAGCAAGATACTTTAAAGTTTGAAGGGAAGAAGTATAAATACTCAACTCTCAAAACCGTCTTAAATCTTCAAGGACTAGTTCTTAAGCCTATTCAAAAAGCACCTTATATTGTGAAGATGCTGGCCCGCATTTTACCTGCCGGTCTTTTCTGGTGGGGTGTTATTGTTTTCAATGAAAGTAAAATGCCCTGGTGGGCAGTTTTTATCGGAAGTTTTACCCTGGAGCTGGTGCTTTTAGAGAATAAAATTTTCAGGCAACTACCGCCACCACCGCCTGTTGATATTCCCACGCAGGATCCACCGGTATGAAACTCATTCCGGTTTCCTTAGCGGTCTTTTATGAATGGAAGAATCCGGAATTGAAAGTCTGGGTCCAGACTCGAACTGATGATGGAATTTACCATGGTCTTTTAGAGTTTCCCGGTGGAGGAATTGAGGCTGGTGAGACGCCATTGTCCGCAGTTGTACGAGAAGTGGAAGAAGAAGTCGGAATACAGGTTGACCCATCTGCAGCAAAATTTATGGGCACCTACACTAATGAATTTTCTAATCGCACGATACTCTTAAATGTTTTCCTCTTTCCTCCCACCCCGGATCTCAAAGGGAAAGGTGAGTGGCTTTCGGTGACCGCTGGAAAGTTAAGTAGCGTCTATGAAGGTAAGATTCCTGGCCCTAATCATCGCATCTTAGATGACCTTTTTCAGTCTTTGAGGGATTAGTCTTTCTCATCTAAAAGTGCTATCTTCTCTCCATGCAAAACAGTAATACACAGATCATCGCTCATACTTTCATGTTGGCACTGGCCTTTGGTACCCAGCTCTTTTCCGCTGTTGTTAGCACGCGGTTAACCGGAGTGGGTTTCTATAAACTTGGCACATCGATTGTTTTGACCTCTTTAGTTCTGACGTTTGGGTTGGGGTATTTCATGGTTCCTGCCATGAGCTCGACAGCTTATGCGGCTTTTGGATTTTTGATTTTAACCAACATCATGACTTATATTTTTCATCGCGATCATAAAAGTTGGTTGATGTGGACGCTCTACAGTTTCCAGATTATTACGTTTTGTGTCCTGGCCTTTAATCTCTATCTACCAAACGCGAACTGGATTTTATTCTTCTTTTTTACTGCACTTCTTTTGGGCATCAGTAATTTCGCTATGATTCTGGGTCACTATTATCTGGTGGTGCCTAAACTTTCCGAAGAACCATTGATCTATTGCCTATATATTTTCTGGACTGTCATCTTTCTCAGGATCATCTTATCTTTGAGCGTTTTGTTCACTTCAGCTGCACCTTTCTTGGTAGAAGGGACGCAGCAGGGAGATGGGTATGCTTTCAACTGGTTATTTATTTCAATGAGATATCTCTGGGGATATCTGGCGCCACTTGTCCTAAGCTTCTTCACCTTCCGATTGTGTAAGCTTCGTTCTACTCAGAGTGCGACGGGCGTTCTTTACATCGTAGAGTTTTTTGTTATTGTGGGAGAACTCATCGCAATTTATCTGATGGCAAAACATGGATTGGCCCTATGATGTCTGTTCAAATTACTTGCACCAGCTGCGGCTCCGGAATAGAAGTACACCCTGACCATAACGCTCACAAAGTTCAATGTGAAATTTGTAAGCATATGATGGATGTTAAATTTACTTCCGAACATGAGCAGGGAATTTTAAAAGAATGTCCCGTTTGTACCCGCCAGGACTTTTATAAGCAGAAAGATTTCAATCGCAAGATTGGAGTGGCTTTGTTTGTGGTGGCGGCTATTTTGTCGATCTGGACTTATGGTTTAAGCCTCGTGGCTTTATATCTGGTTGATCTTTTCTTGTTTCGTAAACTGGCACTTGTTGCGATTTGTTATAAATGTCGCACCAATTTCAGAAATCTGGCCAATATGTCGGAAATCAGGGATTTTGATCATGAAATGAATGATCGCATCGTTTACTCAGATCATGACTTTAAGGGTAAACCGCTATCTCATTAATATAGCTAGTTCTAAATAGATTCAATTTTAGGATTTTTGGTTTTTTCCATAGAATATGCTACAATGAATGCTGCGTTTTTAGTTATTTAACAGGAGCTTTTTCCCATAGAACCCCCGTCTGAGCGCTTTCTAACCCTTTTAACATCTTCACTTCTTTTTAACTAATATGAGTACCGATCAAGAGATTTTAGTCTTAGTTGTATCGCTATGTTTATCTGCCTTCTTTTCAGGGGCGGAAGCTGCACTTTTGTCTTTGCCACATGAAAAGGCCAAACAGATCTCTGAAGAGCATGGCTATGATTCCTGGGCCATGAAGCAGTGGCTGGAAAAGCCGAATGATTTTTTAACTACCATTCTGGTGGGCAATAACTTTGTTAACATCTTAATTGCGTCTTTATCAGCTTCTATTACTCAGCGCTTTTTTGATAACGAAGCTCTGGCCATTAGTGTTGGTATTACCACTGTAATTATCCTACTTTTTGGAGAAATTGCCCCAAAGACATTCGCTCGCGGTCGCGCGGAAAAGATCGCTCCTTTTTGCGTGATGATTCTCTATGGCGTTTATCTCGCTCTTTATCCGATCGTTAAAATTTTCATGAAGATTATTAAGTTGGTCTTAGGTGAGAATGCGAACGTGAGAAGTCGTGTTGTCACGAAGGATGATATTGAAGTCATGGTGGAGATGGCCGAAGAAGAAAAGACCATCGATTCAAAACAGATTGATCTTTTGAACTCAATCCTGGAATTCCCATCGATTAAAGTTAAAGACATCATGGTCCCTCGAACAAGCATCGAAGCTCTTCGTAAAGACGCCAAATTTGAAAATATCATCCAGTTAGTAAGAGAAGTCGCCCATAGCCGTTATCCGGTTTATCAGGAAGATCTAGATGAAGTGCTGGGTTTTTTACACGTTAAAGATCTGGCTTTTGTTAATGAGCAAGAAAGAAAAAACTTTGATGTCACTAAATATCTCAAACCACCATTCTTCGTTTATGAACATATGAAGATCCAGGCCGTCTTTGATCATATGAACCGAAAGAAGGTTCACCTGGCCTTGGTAAAAGATGAGAATGGTATCGTGGTGGGCATGCTTACTCTGGAAGACATCATGGAAGAAATCTTTGGAGAGATCCAGGATGAACACGATGATGAAGAAGATGAGATTCCTGGGGTTAAGAGTGAAGAGGGCATCTTGGTGCCATCAACGATTTCATTGCGCGACTTGTATAATGAGTACGATGTCAAAATTCCCCTTAATGATAACTATTCGACTCTCAATGGCTTCTTGATGGAGCAACTTGGCAATAGCTTTCCGAAGAAAGGGCACCTGATTATCTGGGACGGTTTTTCTTTTGATTTAGTTCGAGTCAAGAATTATGAAATCAAAGATGTTAAAATCAAGTCGGTCAACGGCGAGCATCTTCGTCAGCAGAACATTTCGACAGTGACTGAAACTAAAGATGAAGATTCGCATAAGGCCCTTGGCGCCAAATAACTATGCCTGAAAAAATCTACTCTGTTTGTGTTATCGGTGCTGGCTCTGCAGGAACGATGGCTGCACTCCGGACAGTCCTCAATAATGATGACTGTTTATTCTTTCCCGGTTCTCCTCAGGATAAAAAACGCTCACGTGCTCTTTGGGTCAGAAAGGTTGAGAACATGCCGGCCCATCTACAGTACAAGCGTGGAATTGAGGATCCTAATGCTGAGACGATTAAATGGATCCAACAATCAGAATTCAGAGATAAGCTCACTCTACAAAAAAATCTGGGAGTAAGTACGATTTCTAAAAACCAGGAAGGTATCTTTGATCTGGTGGATAATAAAGGCAATGCTTATAAGGCCAAATACGTTATCCTCTGCACTGGCGTGATGGATGTTCAGCCTGAGATTCAAGGAACGATCGAAACCGTTTTTGACTACGCTAATGCTCAAACTATTGATTACTGCCTGATTTGTGATGGGCACCACGTTTTGCATAAGAAGACATCCGTCATCGGCCATGAAAACTCAGCTGCATGGGTTGCTATCCTTTTATATGAACGTTATGGCAGCTCCAATATGACGATCCTTACAAATGGTAAAAATCCTCATTTTCAACCAGATACACAAAAGCTCATAGACCTCTATCAGATCCAAATTGAAACAGCTCCAATTATGGAAATTGTTGGTGAGGAAAAAGGGAAGATCCTAAAAGCTTTCAAACTGCAGGACGGGAAGACTGTTGAAACAGAAATCTCTTTTGTGGCTTTGGGTATGATTGTTTACAATGAACTCGCTAAACAATTAGGAGCAGAACTGGATGAGCGAGGTTTTGTGAAGTCCAATGAGAGTGGTTTAACCTCTATTCCTGGTCTGTACGTGGCCGGTGACCTTAAAGCAAATACCCGCAAACAAATCTATACGGC
>JBEIEO010000103.1:0-9712 GCA_040382895.1 Halobacteriovoraceae bacterium | reverse complement strand
CTTCACCCATATTGATGAGAGAGAGTTCGCGCTGAAGCCTATGAACTGTCCTTGTCATATGCTTATGTTCTCTCATCATCGTTATTCTTATCGGGATCTTCCACTACGTTTCGCTGATTTCGGAAGACTTCACCGATATGAGAAATCAGGTGTAGTCGCGGGACTAACCCGCGTTCGTACTTTCTGTCAGGATGATGCTCACATCTTCATTCAATTCGATGGAATTCAGGCCGAAATTGCGACTCTGATGGAGATGTTCTTCATCGGATATGAACACTTTGGATTTAAGAAGATTAAAATTGGTCTTTCAACCCGTCCGGAAATGAGAGTGGGAAGTGATGAGACCTGGGACCGCGCCGAAGCAGCACTTAAGGCTGCACTAGATGCCTCAGGGAAAGATTATTTTGTGAACGAGGGCGATGGTGCTTTCTACGGACCAAAAATTGATATTCAGGTTGCCGATGCTCTGGGACGCTATTTCCAGCTCGGTACCATACAGTTGGATTTCCAATTGCCAGAGCGGTTTGATCTTAAGTTCACCAATCAAAGTGGTGAGATGGAACGTCCAGTGGTGATTCACAGAGCTCTCCTGGGATCGCTGGAAAGATTTATTGGAGTTTATCTTGAGCACGTAGGAGGAGCCTTTCCTTTCTGGTTATCACCAGAGCAGGCCGTGATCATCCCAATTAAGAATGAATTGCATCTGGAAGCTGCCAAGAAATTTGAAAAGCAACTCAAAGTCCAGGGCTTCAGGGTTCGCGTGGATGATCGAAATGAATCAATGGGTCTTAAAACCCGTCAGGCACAAACTGGAAAAATTCCTTATATGCTGGTTCTAGGGGATCAGGAAATTGAAGCTGGCACAGTGGCCGTACGAAAATACGGAGAAATGAAATCAGAAGTAATGCCTCAGGCAGATCTGATGAATCATTTCAAAACACTTGATCTGGAAAAAATGCCAGCTCCTTTAAGAGGATAAGCAAATGAAAAAAAATGTTCTCCTTCTTTGTGGTGGTGGGAGCACCGAACATGACGTCTCACTAGTATCTGTGAAACACATCAAAGATTGCCTAAGCTGTTTGCAGGATGTGAATCTCACCACAGTGGAAATCACGAAGAACGGAGAATGGATGGATGACCAGGGGAAGAAATTCATCCTGGATCCAAAAGCCTTTCATCTGGCCATACCTTGTATCCATGGTTATCCGGGAGAGACCGGAGACATTCAATCCTATTTTGAAATGATCGGCTTGCCTTACCTTGGGTGTAATTCTGAGACGAGTAAAATGTGTTTCAATAAGATCACCACCAAACTCTGGGCAAGTGCTTTGGGTGTGGCCAATACCCCTTACCTTTTTCTCTCTGACATGTCCGGAGAAAACCTGCAACGTGCCCGCGGTTTTCATCAACTACATGGGGACGTCGTCATCAAAGCTTCCAACCAGGGATCGTCAGTAGGATGTTATCTGGCAGAAAAAGGCACCGATTGTCTTGAGACAATTAAAAAAGCTTTTTCTTACTCGCCATTTGTTCTGATGGAAAAACGACTTCATCCTCGTGAGCTGGAAGTTTCTGTTTATGAATATGATGGAAGACTTCAGATTTCGTATCCCGGTGAGATTATCTGTCCTTCCAAGTTTTACTCCTATGATGAGAAGTATTCCCAGGCCTCTCAGACCACCACGGAAACCAAGGCTTCCAACCTGACTCCGGAAATAGTGAAGACCATCACCGAGTATTCAACTAAACTTTACTATGGCCTGAAACTTCGTCATCTATCCCGCATCGATTTCTTTTTGGATGGTCAAACCATCTATTTGAACGAGATCAATACCTTCCCTGGCCTGACTCCTATCTCGATGTTTCCCAAGATGATGGAAGCTAATGGGCACTCCTTTAAAACATTCCTCGCCCAGCAAATTAACCAGCTATAAATTTTCCCATCCCTGACCTGTTTTTGCGGTACAATAGAAGCAAAATAAAGGTCAGGGAAAATGTCTCTAGCAACCATTAGTTCTTATAGCGACCACCATCGCTTAGCTCTTAAGCTAAAGCCAATTCTCGTGGGCGAGCTTTTTCTTTCCCGTAAATTGCATCACCCTGTTTATGTTTTCAAAGATGGTGTCTTTTTTCCGGTGATCGCGGAAGGCTCCATTCCTTCTAAAGATCAGATCAATCAGCTGATCAAGAACATGCAAAAAGAAGTTTACGTTTACCGCGAAGATCTGGAAGAGATTAAAAAGAATCTGGAATCGGCGCTGGTCAAGATCACACGCTCGCTTTCGGTGGGAGACCCATTGGAGAACGGGACTAAGGACATTAAGCTTTTGTCGCTTAATCTAGGAGGCCTGTACCAGAATCCTCACAGTGACGAGCTACTGATGTTGCAATTTCAAAGCACTCAAAATCTGAGCAAATTTCTTTTGGAAAATAAAAGACTTCAGTCGCAATTTTTCCATAATCTCACGAGAGAGAATTTTCACTTCACTCTTTCTCAGCCGATGCTCTCCTCCATCCTGCTTTTATCTTTTCTGCAATCGATTCATCTTTTCCATGACAAGGAGGTAGAGAACCTCTTTCTGGCCAGCTATCTCAAAGATATTGGTTTCTCCATGATCCCCGATGCAAAGTTTGATCAAAAGTCGCTTTCTCCGAAAGATCAGGACCTGTTTGCCAATCATGCTGATTTTTCTTTTGATCTTCTTGAAGGAAGAATTCCTCTTTCAAAAAATTATTTGAATATCGTCAAGCACCACCACTTTCTGAATGATCGAATGAAAGAAATGCTCACCAAGGACCATAAGTTCTCCAGTGATTATGAAATGATCATGGGAATTGAGAGTACCTTAGTGGGAGTGTTTGATATTTTGGTGGCCATGACGAATGATCGCCCCTACCGTCGAGGACAGTCGCTTTACCAGTCGTTGGAGCTCATCAAAAAAATGATGGCTGATGATTACCCTCAAGAATTTAAAGCCTTGGTAGTCTTTCTTAAACAATTTTTCAAAAACTAACTTTTCAAAGCGCTTACACTTCCGTCAAAATCAAATCATAAAGACATTCAACCGATCCAAGCATTCTAAGGAGGGAATCATGGCAGCGGAACAGAGTCCACTTACGGGTATCATTGAAGAAGATCGCGTCGTTATCGATTTTGGCGAGTTTGAAGGTAAATCTGTTCTAGAGATTGCTGATACTCGTCCTGAGTACTACCAGTTCCTGATTGAGCAGAAAGAAAGTGGAAACTTTTCCATCCGTAGAACGAAAGATAAAATCTTTCGTCTTTATATTCATCAGACACATTTGAACTAAGTTATTTTTAAAAGCAGGGAGTGAAATCTCCCTGCTTTTTCTAATCTTACATCTTCTTACTGTTGTCTATTTTTAGCCTTCTTTTCTTTCCAGACTATTTTGCTCTTTGTACGCTGTTCCTCCCCACGGAGGGTTCATGAAATACACTTTTTTATCTATGGCATTGGCCCTTTCTTTCTCAGTGAATGCTACGACATCTTCTCCTTATGTGATTTATGGAGAGGACAACCGCATGGACACGTTTGAAACGACCTCGCCACTTTATCGCAAGCTTGCTGAGAGCACTGCGGCAATGATCGATATACGCAGCATTGCGGTGCGCGGCAACACAGCTGAACTTCATGGTGAACCACTTTCTCAATGGACCCCTCAAGGAATGAGCGCTCCAGTTTGCAAAAAAGAGCGCTTTTCACACCAGCCACTGGCCTCTGTTTGTTCAGGATTTTTGGTGGCGGATAATATCATCGCAACTGCTGGTCACTGCATGACTTCATTTAACGATTGCATGAACTACAAATGGGTATTCAATTATAAAGTTTCAGACCGTAATCAGACCGCAGTCAGCGTAGATGTTAAAGATGTTTACAACTGTAGTCGCATTATCAAACAAGGGCTTGCTAATAACGTAGACTTTGCTTTGATTCAGTTGGATCGTCCGCTTACTGGAAAAGCGCTCAAAATTGCCAAATCTGAACCGACTATCGGTACATCCCTGGTCATGATTGGTCACCCAAGTGGACTTCCTCAGAAAATCAGCGATAACGCCAAAATAGTAGCTCTTCGCCCTAATGGCTTTGCCACAGATCTGGACGCCTTCCAGGGTAACTCCGGATCAGCAGTTTTTAATGCCAGTAATGGTGAGCTGATAGGCATTCTGGTTAATGGTAATGTTGACTACCGTCACAATAGCACTCTCAATTGCACTGAGGTCAATGTGATGAATCCTACTAACGCCGGAGAGGGTGTGAGTTCTTTCAGGCAATTTTTATCATTTCTCTAAAATAAAAAAGCCCGGGAAGCCGGATCACACTTTTGAGCGCCAGACTTCGGATCGGCGTTGGGCTTTGCAGATCAATTTTAAAAAGTTAACGCTCGAGCATATCCCAGTCAGCTGGGATGCCTTGCTGAATTTCTTCATTACTTAAAACTTGGGCGCGCATTTCAGAGAGCGATGGATGAAATTTCTCATTCTCATTTACTAGAAAAACTTCGTCTTTCTAATCCCACAGATAATTATCGACCAACTGACGGAAGCTTTCGACCTGAGGAGCCATGACCAGTTGAGGGCAAAGGATGATTAAAAATGAAGGATAATAATCGTTTCATAATAACTTCTACTGAGGGAGTGTAAAAAAACGACTTTAAAAAGTGGGGGACGTAGACAATTGTTAAGACGGGTACTTTTACTCTAGGCTCAAGCAATCCTGCCTTCATTTTTAAGCTTTTCTAAATGTTTTCGAATATTTTTGAGGGCAAAGGGCCAAAGCTTCTTATCAACTGATTCGTAGATTCTTTCCAGCATTTGCTCTTCTGCAAAACCTTCCTGATGGAATTTCAGTATCTGTTCTTCCCGTTTCATTCGATGTTCAAGGGTTGCCTCAAGAATCGCCACACCACCGAGTCCAATTCCATGGGAAGGAAACAATACACGAGGATTCATCGCTATGATCTTCTCGAGAGTTTCGAAGTACTTCTTCATATCCCCTTCTTCGTCACCTATGACAACAGTTCCGACTCCTTGAAAAAGATCGCCCGCAATAAACCAGCTGAGATCATCTGCAGCGAGGGCAAGCTGACCTTCATCATGACCAGGAACTTCGTGAATGACCACATTTCGTCCCAGCCATTGGGTAACAATGTCTCCTTGCTTTAGGAATTGAGTCTCTATCCCATCAAAATAGCCCGGGTACTTCTTAGTCAAACGTGAGTAGGTATCCTGACTCATCATCATAGGGACATTGAAGTCCTTGGCCAAGGTGATAGATCGCTCGTGATGATCAGGATGATGGTGAGTGAGAAGTATTTTATGTAGCCCAAACAGGTTGATAGTATTTTTAAGCTTTCGATACTCATCATTATCTTTAGGAGAAGGATCCACCAAAACTTTTGGTCCTTCATCTCCGATCAAAAAAGCATTGGTTCGGGTAGCCGGTGGCAAAGTATTTGATAAGGGCATCAACTGGCGAACAGAACGAATGGATTCAATATATGGCACATGGTTTTCAGAATCATATGTGAAGTTCAAATCCGGAATACTTTTCACCAGAGGTTCTCTTCCTAAAGTTTCAATCACTTTGATCACAGGCGGAACGGCCAAAACATGCCCACGATCATATTGTTTGAGAAGTTCAGCTGAACTCATCCACTTTGCTAGATGGGCTTCATTGCGATCGACAATAAAGTCATATTTTTCTTTTAGATCGAAACGGAAGAAGGTGGTCGCAAATCTAAAAGGATTGAAGTCCGGAGTTACAGCAAGGCCTAAAACATCGATACGTGCGACATTTCCTTTGAGAACTTCCTGCCCCAGATCAATGCCTAATTCTTCTTTACCTTCACGAACTGCAGCTCCAAAAAGCTTTTTATCAAGGGTATTCGTCAATGCGGCCTCGACGAAGAAATCCTCATCACTCGCTTCGACTTTTCCACCGGGGAAAGCCCAGTATCCAGGAAATGCTTTCAGGTAATTCTGTCTTTGAATGGCGAAGATCTCTTCTCCACAGGTTATAACGATGGAAACAGCATCGATAATCTTACTCACACCTGTCTCCCGAGATATTTGGATGCGGCCTGATAACGAACTTCACGGTATCCCTTGATAGAATCCAGTTCTTTAAGTTTAACGAGATCAATTCCTTTGAGTATCTGGCCTCTGGAATTTTCTGCTATTGCACGCTCTTTACTATGCCACTTAGGCATGAGATTTCTTAGAATCCGCAGATGCCGCATAACTTTGAGCATCCATGGTTTGGGTGAAAAATCAAACTCGATTTTCTTTTGACCGATATCAAAAGCGGGACGATTGATGTGAACGATTTCAAAAGAACTTCCCAGATGAGCATAGCGTTCTTTGTCGATTGCAGTTTTAAGTGGGGATATCATCAGATGAGAAACAAAAACCTCATCCTTCACCCAATAAGACTTGGCAAGAATCCTCATTGCAACGCTAAGAGCTTCACCCTGATAAAGTTTTTTGAGTTCCAGGACTTCTTCCAGAAATCTTCCGAGGTAAAGTCCCTGATCGAAGACGATCAGGTCATGAACGTATTGAGCTAGATGATCTTTAGGAATCTCCGGCAACCGCTCACTTAACATTTGGGTATAACTTGTGAGTAAATTTTCAAGCTTAGCGCTCGACTGCCATGGGTAAGCCGCCAAACCGGCACTTTTTTTAATAAGCGCAATGTCCTGCTGGATGACCGAATTATTTATTTCAACCGGCGAAGACTGGTGTTTCTCAAACCAATCTCTTCCCATCATGAAGGCTTCCCAATTAGGCGCAAGCTCAGCTTTAGGAACAGAATTTTTTAAAGCTAATTCCAGTTCAGAAAGGCTAAATGGTAGCTTCCCTGCCTGGAATGCAATTCCCAGAACCATGGCCGAGGCGTAAACCGGTCTTTGAAACTTTTCAAAGCACATCTGTTTCATCGGCGCCATGATCAAACGTTTTCCAAGTTTTTGCTTTAATTCATTCTGAATCAATTCCGGCGTCACAACCTGATGGTCAATCCCTCGATCCAGAAGAATGGACAAAGGAACCTGATAATCCGAATCTACGATGAGCACACCTTGTGAAGAAAGGAATTCCACAGCTCGTGCTCCTTCGATTAGATCTGGTGAAAGAACTAAATCAGCCGATGCCAGTGGAACGACCTGCCCCTGAGATTTACCCTTCCGGTAAATACTCAAATGGCTTGTTACTGAACCATTACGTTGGGCCAGACCTTTCTGATCAACGAATTTGAAATCCAGATCCGATCTTCCACCCATCTCAGTTGCAGCTTCCGCAACAACCCGTGAAATCGTGGTGACACCCGAACCACCAACACCGATGACAATGGCGCGGAAATCATTCCCCTCCGCCACGTGCTGCAATGATTTTGAAATCACCGGAGCTGGAATCGACCAATGGGATTGAGTCTTATCTTCTTTGCGATATTTGGTCGGATGGTAGTCATAGACCTTCACCAACTCAAAACTTGGACAAGCTTTAATCTTAGTACAATAAGAATCAGAAACACAGATTTGAGGATCTATCATGACCTTGGTGCCATAGGCATCAGAGGTTTGCGAAAGACCCGGACAACCGGTCATATCCACACAGGCCCGGCAATCTTCACAGGCCAGAGTGTTGATCTGATAAAACTCTCTTACTTTTTCTGTCTGGCCACTGGAGAATAGTTTTCGGTCATCTCGTTTCTTGCGACCGTGGAAAGTGAGTCCGCACTCTTTATTCGAAACGACAACTTTCACGCCCGGACGCTGAACCAGTTCAAGGAGTAGATTCTTATAGAAGTAGCGGTCCGATGGATTAACTTCAATCGCTTCATCCACCTTGAGTGAGCGGGCGACATCCAGCATATTCTGGCGAGGACGCACCTGACCTTCAACGGAAACTCCCGTGCGAGGAGTCACCTGGTGACCAGTCATGGCGGTGTTATCATTATCCAAAAGGATGTAAGTGATGTTGTGACCCATCTGAACTGAGTTGGAGATGGAGGTCATGCCTGAGTGGAAAAAAGTTGAATCTCCCATCAGCACTACCGAAGGATTGGTAGTGAAAAGATCAGTGCCTGCACCTAAAGATCCACCCTGGCCCATAGCAGAGAGATCATGCATCTCTTTAAATGGTTCTAGGAATGAAAGTGAGTAACACCCTACATCTCCGTGGGAGATGAGGTTCACATTTTTATCAGCGAGACTTGCGCGCACATCTTTCATGATGCTCAAAGTTTCCCGGTGAGGGCACCCCGGACAAAATGTTGGCAAACGTTTCGGCACGAGGAGTTCTAACTTGGTTGACTCTGGCAATGAATTGAAACAAAGCTCGCCTGATTTATTCCACTCAATAAGATCTAAAGCCTGGTTGAGTTTTTTATAAATTATTTCGTAATTCAAACCGCCAAAAGCTGGAAAGCCTTCGATAAAGTCATGATCCGTTTTAAATTCTTTACCGGTGACAGAGATATTTAAACCAAATTTCGCAATCAGCTCTTTGATTTCCCCTTCCAGGAAACCACGTTTTTCTTCGACGACAATCAAATGCTTAATGCCGTCTAGAAACGGCAACAACTGAGCTTCGTTGAACGGATAACAAGTCGCTGTTTTATAGAGATGGCATTCTTCCATCAGGCCTGACTCTTCCAGCACCTGTTTAAGCGTTTCAAACACGGCGCCGGCCGAGATAATTCCCAGCTCTGAACTTTTGTTACCGTAAGTTTCATCCAGCTTAAGGTCGGCAAGAATGGATTTAATCTTGGGGAAACGATTCAGAATCATTTCTTTATCCGCCAGAAGAGAATTCGGCGGTACCATCACATGCTGAGAAAGATTGAACTGTTTCGGATCCAACGTCACCGGCCCATGCTTCACAGGTTTTTCTTCACCCATCTCGACTCGCCCGCCACCTTCGGCCATGAAAGTGGTTAAAAGAATACCAGTGTAAATAGATGAACGCTGAGAGAGCTCCAGGGCTTTGGCCATCCAGTCTTTTAACTCCTGAGGAGTCGACGGTTCCAGAAATGGCATATGAAGGTGTTTAAACAGATAGCGAGAATCGGCTGGAGTTGAAGTGGAGATAGACCAGGGATCGTCTCCCACAGCAACTACCACTCCAGGACGTTGACCATTAACTTCGCTGCCTGGATTCGCAAAATTTCCTACAGAAAGAGCATCTGAGGCAACATGTAGTCCCATGGACTTCATGGCAACTAAAACATTCTGCCCGGCCATCTTTGCACCAGACGCCATCGCCGCAGCGTTAGCTTCAGAGTTCGCTATGACAACGCGAATGCCTTTTTTTTGCAGTTCTTCTTTTTCTTCATAGAGAATATTGAAGAAATCTGCCAGAGGTGATCCAGGGTAACCAGTATACAGGTGAAACCCTGCCTCCAGTGCACCTTGGATTAATAATTCATTTCCATTGAGGATCTTATGGCCCATCGTTCTATCCCAAAAGTTAACTTGTAGGTTATACTCCTCCCCGATTATATGTTCAATTGCGAAAAAGTAATATCAAGGACTTAAAATGAGTGAAAATATCAATATATCCCAATCCGTAGCGATCTTAGTGGACGGAAACAACATCGAGCGTTCACTGGAAGGCGAATACCAAAGTCAAAGCATCATGATCAATTTCGACGTTCTTATTCCCCGCATATTGGGGGTACGAGGCCTAAAT
>JBEIEO010000102.1:0-9736 GCA_040382895.1 Halobacteriovoraceae bacterium | reverse complement strand
CAGAAGATTCTGGTCTGAAGTATAAGCATGCACAGTTGTCATAAGACCATTCACGATACCAAAATTCTCGATCAGAACTTTTACGATTGGAGCAAGACAATTAGTGGTACAAGAAGCGTTTGAGATGATGTTGTGTTTTGAAGCATCGTACTTCTCATGGTTGATACCCATAACGAAAGTACCATCGAGATCTTTTCCTGGAGCGCACATGATAACTTTTTTTACTGACCCTTTCATGTGCAGACCGAGCTTCGCTTTATCTTTGAAAATACCGGTACAGTCGATCACGATCTGAGTGCCGTAAGCTGACCAATCGATTTCAGCTGGATCGCGCTGAGAGAAGAATTTAATTTTGCGTCCGTTGTAAGAGATTTCAGCTTTCTCGTTATCAAAGCTGAAGTCGCCTTCTAATTTGCCATGAAGAGAGTCATGCTTCATGAGATGAATATATGGCTTTGGCTCGCCGGGATTGTTCACAGCGACTATCTCAATATTTGCATCCAGGTTTTTTGAAAGGCGATCAAAGTAAGCGCGAAGAATTGTGCGTCCTATACGACCTACACCGTTAATACCAACTTTTACATTTTTCATAAGACTCCTCATGTCACTGGACAGGACTGATATTTAAGATAATAAAACGAAGACATTTTAAGCGTTTAGAACATACTCCAGTTGGGTTGTTTTGGGTAGCGGATTCAAGTAAATCCGTGTAGTCTGAAATCCTTATTTTAGCTACTTAACGCTATATGTTCACTAGACAAGAAGGAATTCTCCATGGCCAAACTATTTATCGCTGATCTCCATGGTAAAGAAGAAATTGAGTCTGTTTTTCTGGTGAAGATTTTTAACACCATGGAAGATAAGAGCGGTAAAAAATATTTTAACCTGATTCTTTCAGATGCTACCGGAGATCTGGAGTCCCGCCTGTGGAATTACTCTGAAGAAATTGAAAAACAAATCTCTAAAAATTGCTTTGTAAGGGTGCGTGGAAAACTCAACTTTTTCCAGGGACGCAAACAATTCATCCTCAATAGTATCCAGAAGGTGGCAGCTTCTGAGGTCAATGAAGATGACTTCGTGATGAAGGCCGGACAGAACCCGGAAGCGATGTACAAAGAGCTTCTTTCTATCATTGATGAATTAAGTGACGTTTATATTCGGGATTTGCTGCGAAATATTGTTACCGATGGGGAAATTGCTCGCCGCCTTAAAACCTGGCAGGCAGGCAAGTCAATTCATCACGCTTATAAATCTGGGTTATTGGAACATATCCTATCTTGTACTAGTCTAGCTATTAACCTATCCCGTCATTACCGTGTGAATGAAAACTACGTGGTCGCCGGTTGTATTCTGCATGATCTTTGTAAGATCTATGAGCTCACCGACGGCATGAACGTTGAGTACACGGAAGAAGGGAAGTTGGTTGGACACCTGGTGAAGGGTCTGGAAGTGGTAGATCGTTTTGCTTACAAGATCAAAAACTTCCCACACTATACCAAGATGCATTTAAAACACATCCTCCTGGCCCACCATGGAGAGTATGAATATGGTTCTCCAAAGATCCCTCAAACTTCAGAAGCATTTTTAGTGCATCTGATAGATATGATGGATTCCAAAATGGGAACCATGGAGATGATCAAGAAAACTGATAACAACACCGGCCACTGGTCAGGTTACATCAAGCACCTGGATCGGATCGTTTATAAGTCTGAGCTACCGTTCTATCCTGACTATGTTCAGGACGAAGAACCGCAAGGACTTGAAGAAAGAAAAGAATCGAAACCGGCATCCATACCGGTTGCGAAAAAACATCAGGCACCAGAACCAAAAACCAGCATGGCTAAAATGCTAGGTGGTCTTAAAATCGAGGAGTAAACTTTGAGAGTCTTTATTACTGGCGGAGCTACCGGAATTGGTTTTTCACTTGGAAAAATGTTTGTGAAGGCCGGTGGCAAAGTGGGTGTATGTGGCTTTCAAGATTCTAGTGAATTTTCTCTCCCACAGGGTTTTTCCTATTACCAAGCTGACGTAACTGATGAGACGGCTTTAACCAAAGCCATTAATGACTTTGCAAAAGAGCAAGGCGGAGTCGATGTGGTCATCGCCAATGCCGGTATGAATATGCCAAAAACGGTGGTGCCTGATACGCAGTTAGGCAAGAAGCTTACTCAGGTGAATGTCATGGGTGTGGTGCATACTTTTAGTGCGGCCCTTCCGCATTTTCTGAAGCAGCATCACGGACATTTTGTAGGAATCAGTTCTTTATCTGGTCTTAATGGTTTGCCTGGTATGAGTTACTACGGCGCCAGCAAGGCTTTTGTTTCTACTTTCTGCGAAGGTTTGGCGACGGATCTTCATCAGCAAGGTATTCATGTGACATGTGTTCATCCTGGATTCATTGCTACTGCGTTTACCAGCAAGAATACCCATCCTATGCCGTTCCTCTTAGATCCGGAAGTAGCCGCTGAAAAAATTTACAGCTCGATTATTAATCGCAAGACACATCTCTATTTCCCTTCTGTGCCTGCTTTATTTATGGGTCTTTTGAGACGAATTCCGCGCAATCTTTATTTTGCAATCATGCGCAGGGATCTTTTGAAGCTAAGAGCGCATTAATACCAATCAGCTCATTTTTTTCGATAGGGAATCTGGTATTTGAGCCCGATACCGACGTTATTGTAGACATCGATTGCATGTCGATTTTGGTTGAGGAGTAATAATTCATTGTTCTCGGCCTGGATTCCGGCACTTAGTTTCTTCGTAATGTTGTACCCAAGTTCATAGCGAGTTATCCTGTTACTTGCCAGTGTTCGATCTTTATTCGCTCCTGCCAACACATTCTGTTGAACACTCACTTTAAAGTAATAACGATCCTTATATTTTACCACTCCTACGAGGGTAAGTTCTGCTCCCGCGGCAAGAGAACTTCCTTTACCAGTAAAATCTTTCTCGCTGATGTTGTCATGTTGCTTGTCAGTGACTTTCGATTGGTAATTCATAAATCCAATCGGCGCCATTCCCAGCGAGACGAAGGTATTAAAATCAAAATGTCCCTTAGAAAACTCATCCTCGCGGCAAAGACCCAGCATCGGCATAACGTAGGTTTGCCTTTGGTTTGTTCGTAGGTGATCCTCGAGTTGAAGATTCTTATCCAGACTTGGTGTATGCTCGCCGTCCGCCTTGAAGAAAATAAAATGATCTTTTTGTGAGTAGTTTACGACATCACCTTTAATAAAGAGGTCGAACGCATCGGCGTCTTTCAGTACCTTCACAGGAGTTTCATAGTGAAAGATTTTCTGTGATCCTAAGTGAGTTCCATCCTCTTTGCGATCGACACTGATATTTCTGAAATAGACTCGACCAAGCTCATCACTACTAAGGGTTCCTGCAAAATAGTACCCAGTTGGTGAGAGTCTTTCTGTTCCGTATTTATCAAATCCTGTTAATCCCCTTGGAATATCATAGTAACTGCCGCCACTTGATCCGGTGACCACTTCTACACTAACTTCATTTGGCTTTTTTACTTGGGCCAAGACATCGAAGGAAAGTGCCAATAAGCAGAGGGCAAAACGTGTGTATCTCATATCCCTCTTTTCGGAAGCCTGACGGAATTACTTTAGTTTTGCAATAATGATAAAGTTCAATGGAATTCGAAGACTTATCTGTCAGTCGTGGGATTAAGCAAGTTTCGGAAAACAATGGAGAGAATTGAGGAAAACCTGTTGTTTTAGCTGCTCCAGGTCTGCGTTTCTAAGCTCTGCAATTTTGGCGGCTACAAATGGTAAATAAAAAGGAGCATTCTCCTTACCACGGTGAGGGACCGGAGTCAGAAAGGGGGAATCAGTTTCAAAAAGAATTCTTTCCGCAGGAGTGATCTTAACCACCTCCTGCACATTCTCAGCTTTCTTAAAGGTAATGATGCCGTTAAATCCAATGTAGAAACCTTCAGAAAGAACGAATTCCGCAAGATCCAGCGTCGAAGTAAAACTATGGATGACACCTTTACGTTTTAGCTTTGAAGAAAAGTTCCGCAAGATAGCTTTGGTGTCTTCTTCCGCATCACGGGTGTGAATCACCACCGGCATATCCTGATCACAGGCAATTTGTAGCTGACGTTCGAAGGCCGATCGCTGAACTTCAGCCGGGGAGTTGTTGTAGTGGTAATCCAGTCCGATTTCACCTACAGCAACCATCTTATTCATGGAGCAACGGATTTGAATCTTTTCAAATTCTACTTCCGTTGCATCTTTAGCGTCGTGGGGATGAATCCCTTGAGTGAAATAGATTTCAGGGAATTGATTAGAGAGCTCCATTACCTTATCCAGGTTGAGTGGATCTACGCCAATAGTTACGACCTTGGTGATTCCAGCTTCCTGAATTTTCTTGCGGATTTCTTCCAGCGGTTCCGCTTTGAGATAGTCCAGATGGCAATGGGTCTCGATCATCATTACTGCTTATTCCCTTGTAGCAAATCCTCGAAGATTGCGAAGAACTGATTACTCGGAATTGTCCCTTCAATCTTCTTACCATTAACAATAATTGTCGGAGTTGATTTGAGGTTATATTGGGAAGCCTGATTGATCAGTTTAATGACTTTGTTCTTCACTTCTTCATTGCTCAGACAAGATTCGAGACTGTTTTTTCTGGCAATCTCAGCGAGAGCACCTGATTTTAAATTTTCCTGTTGCGCGAAGATTTCGTCGTGAACTTCAGCGAATTTCTTTTCATCACAAGCAGCGATATAGGCAGCATCACAAGCATTCTCATGAAAGCGGCTTTTTACATTGCTATTACATTTAGCGTCCAGTGGATAAAAGAAATACTGAATATTGATTTGTTTTGGATAACGACGAATGAGTTCCGGCATCTGGTCAGCTACAACTTTACAGAATGGACACTCAAAGTCAGAGAATACAGATATACGGATGGGAGCATCGGCGAATTTTTCAGTCGCCATGTAGATTTTGTATGGAGATTCTTCAGTTGGTTCACCCAGGAAGGCCAGTTTGCGATACTGCTCAACAATGCTGGTGTTGAGTTTGGAGCGGACGTCTTCTTTGCTGGAAGTATGCTGGTACATGAAAAAGGAACCGATTACGACTAGAGCACCCCAGGCGCCGGTTACTTTGAAATCAGGCTTCCAGGTATTGATACCATATTTCCAAAGAAGGAAAGCCGCTAAACCCGAAAGCACATAGTAGACAGTACAGAATGGGCATAAGCTTCCAAGAGCGCCAATGGAGAAGATAAAGAGGGCCACACAACCGATGAAATTGAATTTAGAAAATGCGCTGGCGGTTTTCTCCATCGCTTCTGAAGGCATCAGGGAAGTGAAGATGAACAACAGTCCCATGATGACGCCGAAAAAAGAAATAGGGATTCCGGCGATGTTAGAAAGCTTGGAGTAGGTTGCGGCGTCACAGTTAAAAAAGTTAGAGATGTCACAGAGTGTTTTTCCCGCGCCCAACTGAGTTGGATAAAGCGTATTATAAAAGTGGGTCGTAAGGTAGATTCCCACTCCGATCATAGCGACAGCATTAAGAATGAAAAGGAAGTTTATTCCGGTCATTCCATTAAGTGTTAAGCTTTTCTTTTGTTCCATGGACACTATCCTTTTATATAAAGATTCCAATTACGATTTACAGTTTTATCTCTCCGGTAACTATGAAAATCCAGATGACAGCAAGTGCAGACAGGGGCCATGCTCACCAACAGATTCGGAAACTTTTCACGCAGAACTTCACGGGCTTCCTGCTGAAGATCAAAATAGATTTTTTCTTCACGAACCTGGAAGTTCTCACTTTCAGGAAAGTGATTCCTAAAATCTGGTGAGACTTCAAAACAGCACACATGAATGCTTGGACCAATGAATGCACGTAGCGGTTCAATTAAACTGACTTCTGGACGCGTGAGTATTCCGTCGGCCAGACCTCTCCAGCCAGCATGAAGAAAAACCACTCCCTTGTGGCCTTCAATCACGACTGGCAAGCAGTCTGCTGTCTTGATCGCAAGTGGTTGCGTGAAATCTTCCCATGAAACCATCATGCCATCGGCTTCACAGGGCAGAGTTTCCAGAGAAACAATATCTGTTCCGTGCACCTGGGTGACGTGACGGAAATTCATTTCCGGTTTAGCTGTCCAGGTTTCAAAACGCCCTTGATTAAGGTTTTCGCTAAATGCTTTTAACATGGCCTTAATTGTATCCTTAAAAGCAGCGGCTATAAAGCCTGTAATACAGTCTGAAAAATGGCAGGAGGTGGCGCAGTAAAATGAAGTTTTTGTTTGGTGATAGGATGAACAAATCCTAGCTCTTTTGCGTGCAGAAGCTGGTAGGGGTAAACTTCCAATTTTTGCCTGATCTCTTCAGGCAGTTTTCGAAGATGAGAGGATCCCGAGCCATAAAGAGGATCGCACAGCACCGGAGAATTTAAAAGTTGTGCCATATGCACCCGGATCTGGTGAGTGCGGCCGGTTTCCAGTTTTAGTTCTATGTGAGTACAGTTTTCGTATTTTTGCAGAACCTGAAAGTGGGTAATGGCTTTTTTGCCGTTTTTTACATTAGCTGCCATTTTCAGTCGATTAGTGGGATGTCTTCCGATGCTGGAAGAAATTGTGCCGCTGAGAGAATTTGGTGTTCCGGCGATCAACGCTTCATACTTACGGTCAATGTCGTGAGTAGAAAAAAGTTGGACCAATCCTTCGTGAGTCGCCTGATCCTTGGCCACAACCATGACACCTGAAGTTCCCATATCTAGCCGATGAACGATGCCCGGCCGTTTTTCAGCGCCAATGCCTTTCAAATCCGGGCAGTGGTAAAGTACGGCATTAACCAGAGTTCCCGTATAGTGGCCTGGAGCGGGGTGAACTACCATCCCAACTGGTTTGTTGATTATCAGGAGGTGATCATCTTCAAAAAGAATATCCAGTGGAATATTTTCTGCTATGAGATCGGAAGGAACCGGTGGAGGAACTTCGATTTCAATCTTGGTTCCTGCCGGTGGTAATTTATTCAGTGATAGCGAGACGGTTTCGGAGTAAATATCCTCGGCTTCAAAAAGACGTTTGATTGTCGATCGCGAAAACTGAGGCAATTTATGAACGAGATACACGTCTAAACGCTTGAATGCCTCCCTATCCTCTGAGGTGACGGTGATCTCAAAATCAACATTCTCAGAGATAGGATCAGACATTATTTTTGATTTTTTAGTTTTTTGAAATGAAGCAGGAAGCTTGCTGCAACGGTATCCGGATTAAGTTTCAATACTTTTGCATACTGGTAAACATAACCTCGAACATAAACATCGGCGGGAAGTTTCGGCAGATCTTCGTTTTCTAATGCAGTTATATGAGTTTTTGAAATTCTGGTCATCTCGGCCATTCTTTCAATACTGACGTTTTTGTATTCACGGATCTTCTTAAGGAACGGACCAGTGAAGTCAGTCGATTCCACGATTTGTTTTTCAAACTCTGCATTTTCGTCGTACTCAAGGCCGAATTTTTTCTGAGCTGTAATTTTGGAAACTTTGGCTTCAATCAGGTTCGAGCCGAAGTCTTCATATTGAACAGCTGCCTCTTTTGGACGCTCAAAAGCCGAAAGCCCCTGGTCCTGAGGTGCGTATGTTGTCTGAGCAAAGCCTGACATGTTGAAGCCACGCAGACGATCATACTCTCTGCGCTTTTCTGGAAAGCCAATGACAGAATAAGCTTCTTCGATCTGATCTAATACATTATCGCACTCATCTTTGGTCATGAGGGAGTACAAAGCCACACTGTCGCCGGAGTAGGCGTTGCGAGCGCGAACGTAGGCACTTTCAATGTCCTGTGGAGAGGCGTTGGTGGGAATTTCCAGAACTTCGTAGTAGTTTTTCTTTTCAGCATCCATGCTTACTTGTCCTCTAGTATTCAATCAACCGGTGAACAATCCGGTCAAAATTATTAACGAGTTTAGAATTCGGATACTCAATCAACAGAGGCTTACGCTTGCGCACACTCTGCCAGACTGATTGGTCGTAATCCAGGTAACCGGGGAAAGTCATCTCAATGCCGAAATATCGCCGGCAAATACTCTGAATGGAGTAACCGATATCGATGTCGGCCTGCGAGCGTACCTGGTTAATGATCAGATTAGGTCGGAACTGGGCCATCTCAGATTTTACTCTGAGACCAACTTCAGGGTTCATTTCAGAAATTTTACGGATCAATTCAGCCGGTGAAGCTCCGCCACCTGCCGTGACTTTCGCGTTCATGCTCTCATTGATCATGTCTTCGATATCACCAATGCCTTCCACCATTTTTAAGCGACGGTAAAAAACCGATTTGATAAATCGATAAGTGTTTTCGATAGAAGTCGGTTCAGGCAAAACAACGAGAATCCCTTTATCTGCCGTGATGAAGAAATCAATCGTATTGAAAGCAGTTCCCGCACCGAGATCGAAAAGAATGTAATCAGCATCCAGTTCACCTAGCTTGCGAATGATCTGGTTTTTATGCATGTGCTTAAGATTGGCCATGCCTAATTCATCTTGAGCACCGCTGATAATCTTAAGATTGTTGATAGGAGTTGAGACTAAAAGATCTTCGAAGTTGGTAATCTTTTTTGAAACATAGTCAGAGAGGGTCACTTGTGGAATAGGCAAACCTAAACAAGTGTGTAGGTTGGCGCCACCTAAATCGAGATCAACGGCCACAACTTTGTTACCCATCAGAGCTAAACAAATGGCAACGTTTGCGGAGACTAAGCTTTTCCCTACGCCACCTTTACCCCCACCAATGGCCCAAATCTTTTTCGAATGAGGAAGCAGAGCTTCCGAATCCATTTCATTGTTCATCATGAATACTTCCTTAACGAAAATTATATGAACCAATTTCAGGGTTTGGGAAGCAAATTACAGTAATGATTTTCGCCAGATAGGCTTTTTACCGGGTAAAACCTGCTTGCAGGGTAGACTCATGGATTTTCATCTATTAGAGTGGATGAACTTACATTTACAGCGTTAGGGGAATTTTGTTTAATCCTCGTTTTAAACTAAGGAGAAGGGATGTCTGCATCTCAAACTCAAAATTACGATTCGTCTTTGGATAAAGTTCTACATAAACGTTCTGATCTACATTTACTTCGCAAGCTCTGGCACATAACTACTGGATCTTTAGGGCTTTTTGCTTTCACTCGTTCCACTTTAGATCAGCAGACATGGGGTTTTATCGTTTTAGCGATCGCTCTTTTTGGATTTCTGGTAGATATCACTCGCGCCCGTTTCCCTCAAATTAACATCATGGTGATTCGGATGATGGGTCCACTGATGCGCCGCTCTGAAAAAGAAGGCCTAAGCGGTCTACCTTTTTATGCTTTAGGTGTTTCTCTGTCTTTATTCTTCTTTAATCGTGACATCGCTATTCTCTCTGTCATGTTTTTGGTTTTCTCGGATCCTCTTTCATCGTTTTTTGGTGTGCTCTATGGAAAAGATAAAATCATGCCAAATAAATCCCTTCAGGGAGCAGTGGCCGGATTCTTCACTTGTTATCTCATTACGCTTTTCTACACCATGAACCATGTTACCTTGGGCAACCATATTCTTATCTTTGCCGTAGTCGCTGGAATTATTGGTGCAGCTTCTGAGCTCATCTCGGCTTTTAACATCGACGATAATCTCACAATCCCGGTGCTGTCAGGACTTGGCATGACAGTGCTGAATTATTTTGTTAACGTTTTCCCATGAAATGGACGTTAGCTTTTTTT
>JBEIEO010000101.1:0-9754 GCA_040382895.1 Halobacteriovoraceae bacterium | reverse complement strand
GTGCTTATAGAAGATCTTGATACCATTCTTATCGGCTAAGGCGTAATTCTCGCCACCTATCTCCACCACCTGAAAGAGTTCCGCATTGGGGTCTTGGAAAGAATACAGATAAGAATAATCACCGGTATTAAAGGCTTTTTTGAGTTTCTCCTGCCCTTTGGCCAATAGTCCCGGTCGTTCCGGATAAGGAGCGTAATCCTCCCAGATACTGTCCATGTGAATACGTCCGATCATACTGGAGCGGGAAAAATAACGGGTGGCATGGAAGTTACTATTCTTTTCTTTTAATACCTGAAGAGCGATTTCAACGTTTTTTGCCCGCAGCTTACGAGCGCCTGCCGCCATGTCAGGACAAAAGATCATGGAGACGCCACTCATGTAGTAATACGTGAAGGAAAACTCCCCCTGTTTAAACAAAGCATTCAGCCAGGTCTCACCTTTTAGGTGGTGATCGGAAACTTCTTTTTTGAGATACGGATAGATAAATTCTTTTTTACCGATAGAAAGATACTTCGGTTTATCCAGACGATTCATCACCACCCGGGCCACATCCATTCTCTCCAAAGCATCATCGCCATCAACTCCACCTACTTCATTGATAAGAATGGTTTCCAGGACAAAAATGGCACGAGTTAACTCTGGCTGATTCAACCAGTACTTATAAACTTCAGCCTGCTTGGTATAAACAAACTCTTTAAGGGCTTCGGCAGCTTTGTTATGTTCTTTGATGAGCTCACGGTTCTTGGTGGTCTTGCGACCATCAACGACTATAGGTTGCTGGTGATCTGGTAATGTGAGTGATCGGTAGAAATTCAAGGCTCGTTCGGTCCGCTCTCCCCACTCTTGCAGCCGCTCAACGATTTTTTTCTTTCCGCGGTTCAGTTCGCTTTCAATTTTCCCAAGAACAAACTCCAAATCATAGCGGGCATCTTCGGTCAGATAAAAGTCATGGCGCTTGAGTTCGAAATGAAGAGTGTCGATGGTGGTTCGTAAGTAAATATCTGAACCTGTTCGATCTGGATTGTATGCTCCATCTTCAAGAAGTTTTCGGTAGAGGAAAGTATAGTTTGCAATCTTAACTGAATCGGAGTCTTCTTTTTCCCGGAATTCATCAAAGACTTTGCGATTTTTTAAATGGTCAACCGGGTAACGGAAATTACTCAGGAAAGAAACTTTCCCGATCAATGCTTCGTAAGCTTTCGAGAGGCGCTCCTGTAATCTCAGTGATTCTTTACGGGCAGCGACTTTGTAGGATTCATCAGAGGCCAGTTCCGTTTTTTTCAACTGAAGCAAGCGAGTCATGATCCAGCGAATGTCCTTAAGGATAGCCTGGGATGGTAATCCCTGCTTTTTAACTTTTAGTTCCTGCGTTCGGATCCAGGATAATTTTTTTTCAAATTCTGGGATGAGAGAAATGATCGACTTGACATCAACATCATCGTTCAGTTCCGGTATCCAGTACCCCTGACCCCGATAGGCTTTGAGATTTTCCTGAAAAACAGCTTCTGCCCGCGGAACACAAATGCGTTCACGGAACTTCTTGAACGAGGCCATGTAGTTACGTTCATGGGTTTCGATATCACCCTGCCACTTCACAGATGAGGAAGCGCAGGAACAAAGCGGAAGCAAAAGGAGAAAGAAAACCGACTTAGGTTTTAAGGTCATGAACAAAACTTGACTCCCATAAACCCAGGCAGGTGCGGTTACTTAAAATCAACAGGACCGAATCTTTTTCAGCAAAATCATCTATGGCTATACGAAGATCTTCCAGTTTATTAACACATATTGATGGCTTCCCTTTGGCAGAAATCTCTTTCGCTAGTTGTTCACCATTCAGGTCGCCACCAGTTAAGGCAGTGGTCGCCAGATCGGGCTTAGCGATAATAACTTTCTCAGATCCTGCCAGAGAATCCCGAAACTCATTCTGGAAAATCGAGCTACGGGCCGTAGCCGAAATTGGTTCAAAGACCGTGATAATTTTTTTGTTTTTGAATCGCGCGCGGATGGCATCCAGAGTTACTGTGATGGCACGAGGATGGTGGGCGAAATCATCAATGACAACCATATCCTTATAGCTGCCTCGGACTTCCTGGCGCCGCTTCACCATTTCCATGGTCGTGGCCGCTCGTTGAACTTCTTCAACCTTAAAGCCTTCCGACAACAAGAAAATGAGACAGCCCGTGAGATTAAGCACGTTGTGCTGTCCGACGGCAGAGGATTTGAAATTAATAAGTTCACCTTTCCACTTCAAACTGAAAGTAGAACCATTTTCAAAAGTCTGAATGTTGTGTGGCCCAATCTCTGAACCAGCACCATAAAGGTACCATTTCTGCGCAGGGTTTTTACCATGATATTCTTTATAGAGTTTCATGGCCGATGAGTATTCCTGATTAAAAATCAGAGTCTTCACTTTAGGAATCACATCACGGAACTCATCTTCAATTTTTTCCACGTTGGGAAAAATATCAGCATGATCAAATTCCAGTGAAGTCAAAATGAGATGTTTTAGTTCATAGAGGCGAAACTTAGAAATTTTATGAAAATAAGCTGAATCGTATTCATCCGACTCGATAGCAAAATATTTATTACCTAAATGGGAGGGTTCCCGACCTTCGATGATCCCACCAATAAGGTTGCCGGGATTTTGTCCCAGTTTTTCCAACAGCTGAGTCATGAAGTAAGTCGTGGTGGTTTTGCCATGAGTTCCAGCGATCCCAACCACATCTTTTTCTTTCAAAACAAGTGAGCCGAGCGCAGAAGGAAATGATGTAAATGGCACGCCGACTTTTTCAATCATGCGGGCAGCTTCAATCTTTCCGGAAACAGAGTTGCCCACCACGATCAGATCGTATTGTTTCAAAAACTCAGGGGTGACTTGATCCAGCTTATAAAGAGGAATTCCGGTGGTCTCAAGAAAAGTACTCATGGGAGGATAAAAAGCGGAGTCTGCTCCCTCAACTTCAAAGCCTGCTTGCTTAATCAGAACTGCAGCAGGACCCATGCCAGCACCACAGATGCGATAGAAGAAAACTTTTTTAATTTTTGAACGACGGGCGATGAGATCGTCTTGAGAAATAAGGTGAGTCAGATCCATGAAATTCCTTTTGAATTCTATGCATCTATTCTATCAGAGGCAGGAAAGTCTTTGCGAAATTTATTAGCTTTTAAAAACCTGAGTTTTCCACACCAGTTCACCCACGGCTCGTCTCAAATCATTTAAGTTTTGTTTGTCATACCAATGATACTTTGTGGCATTCGAAAGGATTACATGGGCTCGCATTTTTTCCGCATCAATCCAGATGGAAGTACCAGTAAAACCCAGATGTCCAAAAGTTTGGGCCGAACAACCAATACCTGCAAGGGTTGCTTGAGGGTTTTCCACCCGATCCCAACCATAGCTGAATCGGTGGGAGTGTTTGGCCATATCGGCTTTCACCTGATGGATAAAATCAGTTTGATTCTGATAATTCAAAAGGGTCCGGCAGACCCCTCCGATTGTCGCAAACAATCCCGCGTGTGAGCAGAATTTATTAATCACGTAGGCATTCGGATCATGAACCGCACCAAGGTTAGGTAAACCATTTTTAAATCCGTACTGAGGAGTCAGGGCAGTCAGTGAAAGGTCCAACCAATTGAGCAATTCTTTATCCCAAACCTGCTGGCAAAGTTTCTTTTGATCAATCTTTTGCTTTGCCAGCTCCAGCATGACCCTTAAGGCTGAGAAATCTGAATACAGAGTGTCACTTTCTTTGATGGGGTAATTCAGAATCTGCTGCTCCCATCCATCCCCTGGCAAAAGGCCCCAGGCAGGAATTCCTCCGCGATGACTCAGACACAGCTGAAGATCTTTATCAAATGCCTCTTTTTTCAAGAAGAATGAAAGAGAATTGGTTAATGGTTTGGTGAGAGAAGCCAAATCAAAAAAGGTCTGAAGTTGATCAGAAAAAAGCACATTTCCATCACTGAAAGAAGCTTCTAACGCTTCGAACTTGGCTTGCTGAAAATCAATTACACCCACGGCAAGAGCATCAAATGGTCCATGCGGCATTAGTGTGCGAACAATATGTTTAATCTCATCCATAGAAAAAGTTTAAATTATTTGACGCTCTATTTCGAATGAATTCTCAAGAATCAATTGAGTTTCCAACTCCCCCATCTCTAGCGTAAATCTTGCGGTCCGTAGGGAGGGATCTATGAAAATTCTTTTTTTAGCTTTCGTTTTCATGCTTGTTTCCATTCATGCTAAGGCCCAGACACTTCAGGGAGTGGTCAAGCACTTCAAAGGTCATTCAGTTCAAACCCATCGCAATTACTCCTACTATGCTTTGGAAACATCAGAGGGAGATCGTTATGTCCTTCCAAAGTGGATTGATGGTAAGATCCTCTCAGAAGTTTCAAGCCATGAATTGATTTTAGAAGGGGCAATTGAGTTTTCCGTTTGCACTGATATTAGTGAAGCTTGCCCGACCGGTGAGATCATCAAAATGCGCTGGTTACAATTCCAAAATCCCTCCCTGGATTCAAGAAACCAGGTTTACACCGGAAGTATTAAACGCTTCCGTGGAAGGGCCGTGGAAAGCTCCCGCACCTATGACTACATAGCTATTTCCGCAGGTACTGAGAGAATTGAAATTCCTTTATTCTTCATAGCTAAAGTACTCATGGGTCTTGATCCGCAAGTGACCCTGATGGGGGAACTGTTTGATACCGCTTGTACGGACATGAGTGCAGCTTGCGGGCCAACCAAACTTCACTCACTAACCATGCTAAAACTTCAGTTTTAAGTTTTTGAGATAAAAAAAGGCCCTCGAAAGAGGGCCTTTTTGTTTTAGCCTTTCACAACTGCTTGAGCTGCCGCCAGTCGAGCAATTGGTACCCGGAACGGAGAGCAGCTGACGTAATCCAATCCAATCTTATGGCAGAACTCAACGGAAGCAGGCTCACCACCATGCTCACCGCAAATCCCATTATGGATGGAGGAATTAGTTTTCTTGCCTTCGGTAATCGCGTGCTTCATCAAAAAGCCCACGCCTTGAGTATCAATCGAAACAAATGGGTCTCTTGGATAAATACCTCGAGCTGTGTAGCTAGGGAGAAACTTCCCGGCATCATCTCGAGACAAACCAAAAGTGGTTTGAGTCAGATCGTTGGTTCCAAAGGAAAAGAACTCAGCTTCACGAGCGATTTCACCGGCCATGATACAGGCGCGTGGAAGCTCCAACATCGTTCCCATTTTGTATTTGACCGAATGGTTTTTCTCTTTGAAAACTTTTTCGATCTCAGCTTTACATTCATCTTTAATGGTTGAGTATTCTTTGAGATCGGAAGTCAGAGGAATCATGATTTCTGGAAGTATTTTCACGCCATTTTTATCCGATTCAATTGCCGCTTCGACGATGGCACGTACTTGCATCAGATAAATCTCTGGATAAGTAATGGCCAGACGACAGCCGCGGTGACCCAGCATCGGGTTAAACTCATGAAGTGCATCGTTGCGCTCTTTCACAGCATTCACGCTGATACCTAAAACATCAGCTAATTCTTTCTGATCTTTTTCGTTGTGTGGGAGGAACTCATGCAGTGGTGGATCCAAGAGACGGATATTCACCGGTAGACCATTCATCTCTTTAAAAATTCCGATAAAGTCTGCACGCTGGAATGGTAGTAGCTTATCCAGGGCTTTTTTACGGTCTTTTTCATTCTCAGCAAAGATCATCTCACGAACAGCGAGGATTCGCTCTGGTGCAAAAAACATGTGTTCGGTACGGCACAGACCGATTCCTTCAGCGCCGAATTCCACCGCGACTTTGGAATCTTCCGGAGTATCAGCGTTAGTTCTCACTCTGAGTTTACGGGTTTGATCCGCCCATTTCATGAAGGTTGCAAAATCAGCTGTGATCGTCGCTTCGATAGTTGGAATAATGCCTTCATAGACTTCTCCGGTAGCACCGTCGAAAGTAATGAAGTCACCTTCTTTGAAGGTTTTACCTTTTACAGTCAGTGTTTTATTTTTTTCAGAAATAACGAGGGCAGTACAGCCAGCGATACATGGTTTACCCATTCCTCGGGCGACTACTGCTGCGTGAGAAGTCATGCCTCCACGAGCGGTTAGAATTCCCGTTGAAGCGGCCATACCACCGATATCTTCCGGAGATGTTTCGGCACGAACCAGCACTACTTTCTTACCATTTTTGGCCCAAACTTCAGCTTCGTGAGAAGTAAAAACCATGTGACCAGAAGCTGCCCCAGGAGAAGCAGGAAGACCGGTAGCGATGATTTCTTTTTTCGCCTTCGGATCTAGACGAGGGTGAAGGAGTTGGTTCAGATCTTCTGGCTGAATACGTAAGAGTGCTTCTTTTTCCGTGATCAAACCTTCGGCCACCAGATCTACTGCAACTTTGAGAGCAGCGTTGACAGTGCGTTTCGCATTTCGGGTTTGCAGGATGAAGAGTTTGTTATTTTCAATCGTAAACTCAATATCCTGCATATCTTTATAGTGCTTTTCCAGCATCTGATAATCTTTTACAAGATCGCCGTAAGCTTTTGGCATTACCTCTTCAAGAGTATTGTGATGTTTATTAGATTCATTCTTTGAAGCATCGTTGATTGGCTGCGGAGTTCTGATTCCCGCTACCACGTCTTCTCCCTGAGCGTTTACCAGGAACTCACCGAAGAATTTTTTCTCACCAGTCGACGGGTCACGTGTGAAGCACACACCGGTAGCACAACTATCCCCCATATTACCGAAGACCATGGACTGAACGTTAACAGCTGTACCCCAGTCGTGAGGAATGTTATTCATCTCACGGTATTTGGTAGCGCGGTTGTTATGCCACGAACCGAAAACAGCAGCGACAGCTTTCCAGAGCTGCTCCATCGGATCTTGTGGGAACACAATCCCGTGATCCTCAAGCAGCACTGATTTATAAACTTTTACCAGCTCTTCCAGGTCTGAAGCGGTAAGCTGGGTATCTTCGTGAACACCGCGGGCCTCTTTCAGATCTTCCATGTTGGATTCCAGATGTGACGTATTCACACCCAGAACAACGTTGGAGTACATCTGAATGAAACGACGGTAAGAGTCCCAGGCAAAACGCGGATTATCAGTACGGTTCGCCAGACCCTGAACAGCCTTCTCATTGAGACCGAGATTCAGAACCGTATCCATCATCCCCGGCATGGAAGCCCGGGCACCGGAACGGACAGAGAAAAGAAGTGGGTTTTCATTATCGCCGAACTTTTTACCAGTGAGCTTTTCCACCCACCCAAGAGCTTCAGACACCTGAGCTTTAATTTCAGGAGAAATCTGCTTACCTGCGCTGTAATAATCCAGACACGCTTCAGTCGTGACTGTGAACCCAGGAGGAACGGCGAGTTTCAGGTTACACATCTCGGCGAGGTTTGCACCTTTACCACCGAGGAGGGCCTTCATGTCTTTGTTACCGTCAGTTAAGTCAGAGGAAAATTTATAAACCCATTTTTTCATGAGAATCTCCAAAAATTAGAGCGAAAACTTTTCTTTAAGATACGACTTCACTTTATCCAGGGACACTCGCTCCTGAGTCATGGTGTCGCGATCTCTGACTGTCACCGAGTGATCAGTTAGGCTATCGAAATCCACGGTTAAGCAGGCAGGTGTTCCGATTTCATCCTGGCGACGGTAGCGTTTACCAATCGATCCAGCCGTATCATATTCACATTTAAAATCTTTTTGAAGGTCTCTTAGTAAACTCGTAGCTACACCCTCAAGTTCTGGCTTCTTCATAAGTGGCATGACGGCCGCCTTGATTGGCGCCAAAGAAGGTTTGAATCTCATCACAACCCGCTCTTTTTCTGCATCACCAGGAAATTCTGTGCGGTAAGCATCGCTCATTACGGCCAGCATACAGCGGTCACAGCCGACAGATGTTTCAAGCACGTATGGAATGTATTTTTTATTTCCGTCGATCTGATCAACGTACTGAAGATTTTTCTTAGAGTATTCCTGATGCTGACGAAGATCGAAGTCAGTTCGGGAGTGAATCCCTTCCATTTCTCCCCAGCCGTGAGCGAATTCATACTCAATATCAAAAGCTGCGTCTGCGTAGTGGGCGAGTTCTTCGTGTTTTTTCCAACGTAGTCTTTCCGGACGAAGACCATTGTCCAGGTGCCACTGCCAACGAAGCTGTTTCCACATCTCCATGGCATCAGCTTGAGTACCCGGCTTGATGAAGTATTGCATTTCCATTTGCTCGAACTCACGAGTACGGAAAATAAAGTTACCAGGTGTGATTTCGTTTCGGAATGCCTTACCGATCTGAGCAATACCAAATGGTAGTTTTCTTCTCATCGAACCCTGAACGTTCAGGAAGTTTACGAAAATCCCTTGAGCTGTTTCAGGTCGAAGATAAACCAGAGCTGAAGAATCTTCCACTGGACCCATTTGCGTTTTAAACATCAGATTGAAGTTTCTTGGCTCAGTAAATGAGTCTTTAGCTTTACAAGTAGGACAAGGAGCATTCAGATCAATGTTATCAGCGCGAAAGCGTCCCTTACAAGATTTACAATCCACCATAGGATCAGTGAAGTTATCTACGTGACCCGAAGCTTTCCAGACCAGTGGATGCATGAGAATTGAAGCATCAACTCCGTCGATGTCATCCCGGAAGGTCATCGCCTTCCACCAGGTTTGTTTGATATTATTTTTTAGTTCAACACCCAGAGGGCCCATGTCCCAACATGAACCGAGTCCACCGTAGACCTCAGAACTTTGAAAGATAAAACCACGATGTTTTGAATGGGCCACTAAATCGGCCATGGATTTCAGATTTTCTTCTGACACGTTGCTCTCCTGAATGATGAAATAGACGCCCATGTTTTATCATATTTAGGGAGACTCTTCTAAGGAAAAAGCCTGTTGTTCCGATGGGCCTCACAGGAGAAACTATGACGCAAAAATGGTTGTTTCTGACGTTTCTGATCAGTCTTTCCTACTCTGCTCTAGGTAGTGATCTTTGTGAAAATGTGAGCTCCGAGAAGCTTACTTATGCCTTGCAGCTGCAGGGCATGAAATGTCAGATCAAAACTCAGGGTGAGTGTCA
This sequence comes from Halobacteriovoraceae bacterium, assembly GCA_040382895.1. Classification (GTDB taxonomy): domain Bacteria; phylum Bdellovibrionota; class Bacteriovoracia; order Bacteriovoracales; family Bacteriovoracaceae; genus Peredibacter. Next base: position 674 of record JBEIEO010000101.1, on the reverse strand, counting down.
GTATCAACAATGTACCGGCAAAGTGGCGGGTTACTCAAAGAACGTGATGGTACTGGTACCCGCAACGACTAATTCTCTAAGGCTTCATTTTCATGGGCACAAACTTTTTCATTTCCCTGAATATGATAAAAGTCTTCCTAGTATGGTCCGGGCCTTTGGAATAGCAGGTGGCATTTGTAAGAATCAGGAAACCGTGGTTTTTCCAGAAAGTTCTGGTAAATGTGCTGATTTTGACCGGGAACTCGCTAGCCATACCCAGATAAAAAAGTTTATCGCTGGTTTGCACACCGCCACAGGAAATAATCTTAAAACTCATCCCTTACATCTCTCGGCACACTCCGGTGGCGGTAGAACCGTCGCTCGTATGTTAGCAGCTGGACTTAAAACCGAAGAGGTCACCATCTTTGATGGGATTTATTCGGAGGCCCAGAAAAAGCAAGTGAAGGATTGGTATCAGAAAGGAGAAGGCCAGTTGAATCTCTTTTCTGTGCGAGGCATGTCGCCGCATAACTATGCCACGAGTTTAGTGAGCGAACTCAACCTGAAACCAAAATTAAGCGAAACCACTATTGGGAAAGTACCCTATCAAAAATCTGTAGCTGATCGATTGCTGATCCTCGATCGGAGCAACAATGGAGAAACTGCTCTCAAAGCCCACTACAACATTTTAAGCC
>JBEIEO010000100.1:0-9791 GCA_040382895.1 Halobacteriovoraceae bacterium | reverse complement strand
CGGTGTGGTGGGTATTTAAATCGATCTGGGATAAAGGCCTCATCTATCAGGGCAACAAAATCGTTCCCTACTCACCGGCTTTGCAAACAGCCCTCTCCAACTTCGAAGCAGGCCAGAACTATCAGGATATTCAGGATCCGGCAGTAACCGTGCTGTTTCGAACGAAGAAAGATCCAAACACTTACTTCGCGGCCTGGACCACTACTCCATGGACGCTTCCATCGAATCTTTCTCTGTGTGTGCATCCAGAGATCGAATATGTGAAAGTTAAAGATCTGGACAAGAACATCTTCATCATCATGGCGAAAGCTCGCTTAGAAGCTTATAAGAAAAATTTTAAGTACGAAGAAGTGGAAACTTTCACTGGTGCCAAACTCAAAGGTGAGCGCTACGAGCCACTGTTCCCATATTTCAACAAACTTGAAAAAGACGGCTACTTTGTCATGCTCAACGATGAGTATGTAACAACCGGTGATGGTACAGGTATCGTTCACCAAGCCCCTGGTTTTGGTGAAGACGATAACCGCGTGATGAAAGAAGCCGGTCTCACAGAAGTGATAGTGCCATTGGATATTTCTGCTCGCTTTACTGATGAAGTCTCCGACTTCAAAGGTCTCAATATCAAAGATGCCGACAAAGACATCATCAAAAATCTTAAAGAACGCGGACAACTTTTCCATCAATCGACTCTGGTGCACAGTTATCCGATGTGCCCGCGAACTGATACTCCGCTCATCTACCGGGCCATGCCTCAGTGGTACTTAGCAGTTGAAAAAATCAAAGACAAGATGATGAAGGCCAACCAGCAAATTACCTGGGTTCCTGAAACCATCAAAGAAGGTCGATTTGGTAAATGGCTTGAAAATGCCCGCGACTGGGCGATCTCTCGCTCACGTGTTTGGGGTACTCCTCTTCCGATCTGGATCAACGACAAAAACGGCAAGGCCATCTGCATGGGCTCCATTGCTGATCTCAAAAAATACACTGGTGTACAGGTCAAAGATCTTCACCGTGAGTACGTAGATGACCTAACCTTCTCTATCCCAGGTGAAGAAGGAACCTACAAACGGATCCCCGAAGTTCTGGACTGTTGGTTTGAGTCGGGCTCTATGCCGTATGCTCAGCTTCACTATCCATTTGAAAATGAAGCTATTTTCAAAGAAGGCTTTCCAGCTGAATTCATCGCCGAAGGTCTGGATCAGACTCGTGGATGGTTCTATACTCTGACCGTGCTTTCTTCTGCCTTGTACGACAAGCCAGCTTTCAAAAACGTGATTGTGAACGGAATGGTACTGGCCAAAGATGGTAAGAAGATGAGTAAACGTCTTCGTAACTACACACCACCAGATGAGCTGATCGAAACTTATGGCGCCGATGCCCTTCGTTTGTTCCTGATTAACTCAGGCCTTGTGAAAGCTGAAGAACTTCGTTTTACTGACGAAGGTGTGAAAGACATGGTTCGCCGTGCGCTTCTTCCTTGGTTTAACTCATTTAAATTTTTCACAACCTATGCATCAGTGGATGGCTGGAAAATGGATGCCAAAGGAATGGTTCCTTCGGATAACATTCTGGATAAATGGATCATCTCCAAACTTCAGACACTGGTGACCAACGTAAACACTGAAATGCAGGCCTATCGCCTCTATAACGTGGTTCCTGAACTCTTTAACTTCATTGAAGATCTCACCAACTGGTACATCCGATTGAATCGTCGTCGTTTCTGGGACGAAGGCATGACCGCTGATAAGAATGCGGCTTACTCAACTCTCTATACGACACTCGAGTCGCTCTCGCGTTTAATGGCACCATTTGCCCCGTTCCTTTCAGACTACATCTACGGAGAGCTCAAAGCCTTCGGTGGGAAAACTGAAGAATCGGTCCACTTATGCTCTTATCCGGAAGCAGAAACTGCTCTGATCAACAGCACGCTGGAAACAGCCGTGGGTCGTATGCAGCAGGTTATCCTACTGGGTCGTCAGAAACGTGTGCAAGAAAGTGTGAAAGTAAAAACTCCACTTAAAACACTGAAAGTGATTCACCAGGATTCAAATCTTTTAAAAGAGATGAGTAAGCTGGAAGAATACATCAAGATCGAACTTAACATCAAAACTGTTGAGTACATGACCAATGAGGCAGACTTCGTGACACTTTCAGCGAAACCGAATCTGCCGGTACTTGGTAAAAAACTTGGTAAAGAGATGGGAGCATTCAAGGCCTTAATTGAAAAACTTTCCTCTTCTGATGTTCAAAAGATCGAGGACGGCGGAACCATCAAACTTAACAACGTGGACTTCAACTCAGAAGAGATTCTCGTACTTCGAACGGCGAAGGCCGGTACTCAGGCAGTGACCAATCGTTTTGTGACGATTGACCTGGACTGCACCCTCGATCAGGACCTGATCGATGAAGGTCTGGCCCGTGAGATGGTAAATCGTATTCAGAAAACCCGTAAGGATTCAAATTTCAACGTCGCTGATCGTATCGAAGTGATAGTTCACACGACTGAGAATCTGTCGAAGGTATTCCAGAAATATCAGAGCTACATTGCTTCAGAAACGCTGATGGTGAAAGGTTCCGTCTCACCGACTCCGGTGAATGGAATGGTTCATGATATTGATGAAGAAAATTTTGAAGTGAAAGCAACGAAGGCATAAAAAAAGCCCCTTAAAAAGAGGGGCTTTTTTTTATCTTTTTTCGTACTGAGTACAGTAAGTTGTTTGCCAGCAAGTGTAGTAAGAAGGAGTGTTCGGATAGTTTGGATCATAGTTTGGAAACTGGTTGACCCATCCACATTGTGTTCCTTGAGCGTAGGCCACACAAACATGCTGGTTACTCCACCAGATTGAGTAACCGATCAAAGCTGCGAAGATAATACCTCCACCGATTGTCCAGTAAACATAACCATCCCAGGTAGCACCAGTAGCGTACATGTGCTTCATCTCTTGCGCGATGATATTTGCTAGTTCCTGAGCTGAATTTGCATCCATGGCCATCAGATTCATCTTGATTTTAAGTGAGGCCACAACCTGAGGATCACGGATTTTTGCTGCAACGAAGTTCATCACTTGAGCTTCAGTTAAGCCTTTCGCCATCAGATCATTTAATTGAGTGTAGAATTTTTCAGTGGCCTGTTGCATGAAGGCCTGGTCTTTCTGATCCCATTCAACCGTAGCCGAATACTGATACTCATCCATCGCACGAGCAAGTTCGCTTACAGTTCCATTAGAGGCCATGACGTTCATGGTAAATAGAAGAGCGAGAAGGGATGAAAGAAAGCGCATAGTATTCTCCTGATCAAATTCTAAGAACCCATCTGTAGAACACTGGCTTAACAATTGTCAATGTGACGCACCTGTCCTGCGACGTAACAAGCGCTATGCACAAGGACTAAGTCTCTTATTTTACTGACGCTCAACCCACTCTAAACAACGGGTCTTGGTTTCACACACGTAATCACGTTCCCCGTCACGATCGGTTTCCCAGTCGCAGTCGCGGTAGCGCTCTGAAGATACGCATTCATATTTTACGTTCCACCAGATGCCATAGGCAATCAGTGCCCCTAGCACGATAACGATTCCGCCAATCAAAACGGTATCACCAGTCCAGTTGGCGCCTTGTGAGTAGAAATCAGATGAGCTGTTCAGCAGAAGTTCCGCTAATTCTTTAGAAGAGTCAGCTTGCTTAGAGAAGATTTCGGCTTTGAGTTTCAGGGAGTCTACGGTGGATTTATTTTTTGCTTTCTTTTCAACGAATGAAAGGACTTCCTCTTTTGAGAGGCCGCAAGCTCGGACAGCTGCAAAGAACTTTTCAGTTTGAGCGTTGTAGAAATCTTTATCGTTTTGATCCCACTCAACTGTTAAGGCGTAGTGGTATTCATCCAAACTTATTTCTAAATCGCGCAAGTTTGTTGAACAGAAAACGTTCGTGCTTAAACACAAGCACAATAGCAAGCTCAAGAATTTCATTTTTCATTCTCCTAAACATGGTACCTCCAGAAATACCAAGCACACTTCCCTTCGAAAATGGCAAGTTATGAAATGTCATGAATTAGGGCCAGATAAGTGTCAGCTTGGCACCGTTTTTTTTGCCTCACCCATATAAGATAAGAGTAAGCTACGGGTCAGTTCAAAGCGCAAACTCTGTGGAACACGACCAGAAAAAAGACTTTTCAGGGGTATAGAACGGATGACTGGTTTGATCCCCACCATCTCATTGACCTTCATGTTAGATGCTTCACAGTAGGACTTGAGCTCAGTTGGTTTCACAAAGAGTCTGAGCACATGCATATGCTTGGGTGTTTTGGGAATCAGCCACTCTACAAGTTTTATCACCACGAGCCAGGCCAGAGGATGCCGGTTAAAAGTATGAAAGAAAAATTGTCCCCCCGGTTTCAGGACCCGGGATATTTCCGCGATAACGGCTTTCGGATCTTCCACGTGTTCAAGAAAATCCAGTGCCGTCACCACATCAAAACTTGCATCTGCAAAAGGTAATTTGTAAGCATCCGCCGTTTGATAATTTACTGACTTCGTTTCATCGTAGAGCTTGGCCACTCGCAGACTATCCTCGGAAGCATCAATACCGGTAACTTGGTACCCATGTCTTGCGAGTTCGTTGGTAAGAAATCCCGCCCCACATCCCACATCGAGGATTATGGCCTTATCAGGAAGTCTTTTTATGATCCAGGGAGACTTCACTTTATTTTCTGCGCGCAAAAGTGCCACCGGATCATCATCAGCGGTGTACCAATTCTCGCCGTACTTTTCATAAATCGAATTATCTACTTGCTGATGGCCCGCCATGGGATACTCCAACGTAAAATTTGATAAAACAAAAAGCCAAAGATGATACCAGTCTGAATCTGAAGAAAAGAAAAATCATTTTCCTGCCACAACAAGTACGCCGAGAGAAAAAGAATGGGATGCAAAACAAATAATAGAGAGTGCAACCACTGCTCCAAAGCCGGGCACTGCTCTTTATGCACAAATTCATCCTTGGTGATAAAAACGCAGGAGAAAATCGACAGACCCAAATAAACATTCAGATTCACTGAAGGCAAAAGAAGATATCCCAAAGCTGCAAACACCGTAAGAGTATCCAGCGGATGACCTAATCTCTCCCAGCGAGGTAAACCTCGCTTATGATGAAAGTAAAATTCATCCACCAGCATACAGATGCCCTGGAAAATAAACGGAAGATAGAGCCACTTCATTTTACGGCCTCAAACAGACCACCAAAGATGGTGAGTCCCGGTCCGAAGGCGAGGCTTACAACTCGCCCCTGATAATCAGTTTCAAGAATCTTTTGCCACACATGAGGAAGGGTCGCCGAAGACATATTTCCTCGGTTGCGGAGGATCTCACGGCTGAACATGACCTGATCGTCTCGTAATTTCAAACGCTCTTGAATTGAATCAATAATTTTTGGTCCACCTGGATGAATCGCAAAAAGAGAGTCAGTTAACATTTCCTCGTAGCTCAAACCATTCTCTTGCGCGAGTTCTTTTAAAAAGATCACCAGATCATCGCGGATCTTGGTCGGCACATCTTTTGAAAGAGTCATCTGCATGCCATAAGCACCTGGGACCCAGGTCATGTCCTGGGCAGAGTTGGGAATAATCTTCTCTTTTACCGAGTGAATGCGCAGTCCACGCTCCTCGTAATTTTCATCCAGAGAATATTTAATGTGCCCGTCAGCAAACAAAGTTTGCACAACCAGTTGCTCCGGTGAGTGATGAGCTGGATCAAGATGCAAGCTGCACATTTCTGTATGGACGATATCGACTTTCTTATTTTTTAAACGGTTCTGCCCCATGGCCATCCGAACCGCCGGAAGAGAAGCATAACAACCCATGTGATAGGCATGAGTAATTTCAGGCTGAATTTCATGGGCCGAAAAATACACCTGGGGAGCGCTCGGTGAAACATACCCCGTGCAGGTCACATGGATAAGATGCGCTGGTGCTGGTGTCTGTTGATAGAATGCTGCAAGAACTTCTTCGGCACGAAGTTGATAAAAGCGATGGCGCTCGCCGATGTCAGTTCCAGAGAACTGGTTTCCTTTCACTTGATAAATTTCTTCGCGATCAACTTCAAAATAACGATGCTGGATTTGTTTCTCGCTCACACTAAAACGCTTCAAGATTTGCGGGAGGCGAAGTTGCTCAGGATGGTTTTGTAGCTTCAGGACTTCAGCATGCTTGTCGATGATCCACTCAATAAGGGAGGACTGCTCTCCCTGGTAGCGAGGAGTCTGGGAGGCAAAGGAATGGAGGACCATGGGTGCCTGATTCATGGGTTAGTTTTATCTGTTTTATCACCTCCCGTCTCCTGACAAAAACTCCACAAAATTTAACACTTAGCCACTCGAACTATAACGCTCAACTTTATCTCAAGAATGCCGATAAGGTTGACTCAAAGCACTTTTGGAGGGGTCATGAATTGGCAGGACTTTTTTAAGCTTAAGGTCTCTAAATCTGGGGAAGTCTTCTTTGCAGCAACGCTCGCGCTGCCTGCAGACTTTGCCATGCATGAGCTGATAATGAGTCGCTTTGATCATCTTAAGTTAACTTCTACAGAAAAAAAGAAACTCTCTCTTGGCCTGCGTAAGATTTTGGTGTGCCATGACGTTTTTAAGACCAAAGAGTTTCGCGATATGTGCCGGGATTTTCGTACTAAGATTGAACAGTCTCGTGAAAACGAACTCATCTTCTCCACTGAAGGCGGTGGGATCTATCTATTTTTACAACTTCTCAAAGAAGCAAGTTTCACAGACAAAAATATCATCTGCTACACTTCGGAACTTCCTCTTCCCATCATGACTCTGGAAGCTCATCCCCATATGCAGTTTATTTATCGCCCTCACGGTACCAGTTACCTCGCCGACTTTTCTAGTCTATGGAAAGAATCTGAGCTCATGAGCCTTTTTGAGTTGAAGGACTTCAAAGCTTCTGCATAATGAAGGTATGAAGTTTCTTTTACTTCTCCTGCTCTTATTCAGCTTTCAGGCCCATGCTCAGAAGAGTATTTCTGCGGCAACTTTTCAGACCAACGTTCGCCCTATTCTTTCGGCGATCCTGAGTGACTTCTATCAGATGATCATACTCTTTCCGGATTTCCCCAAAGAGCTGATCGGTGTACTGGATGAAATCGATGAATTGCACGGAGAAAAAGAACTGATTCTGGAGAAATGTCCGCGCTACTTAACTCTAAGTTGTCTGGAAAATATCAATAACGTTCGCGCAAGGCTGGTGGGTATTCAGGCCAGGACCATGGAGCTTATCTCCCATCAAAAGATGTCTTATAACCTTCACATGAATCCAATTTCTGGTATCCGCACCAGCTATGATTTTCAAATCGAGATGGAAGAACTCAAAGGACTGCTGGATAACTCCTCGCTCATCCTAAAAGCACAGGCCAATCAGAAAAAGCCCACTCATCACATCATTAAAAAGATGGATGAACTCAGTACCTACGTCTCTCTGACAGTGGTGGAGTATGTTCCTTTCTCCTACAGAGAAGAGTTCCGGCATTTCTATTTCAATTTTGTACATCCGATACAACAGCAAATCTCCAAGCATCAAAACTATGAGTTTTTGAATCGTAATATTAATTAATTGAATTTTTCTTTGAATCTTCTGAATCAAAATCTGACCAAACGAAATAAAAAAACTCCAGAAGGCATGGCGCCTTATCTTTCAACTATTCATAATCGCTGGAACTCGATGCTTCGTTACTACTTTTAAAAATTGTCGATAAAAGGCCACTAGACAGGCTCTTGAGTTTGAGTTTAGTATACTGTAAATTTGTATGCCACACCAAACTCACGGGATAAGCACTTGAAACCACTAATTCTAGCCACACTCACTCTGGCCGCTACGGCTCAGGCCACAGAACAACTTGAAACCATCGAAGTCACTTCAAAAAAACAAGAATCTATTTCTGGATTCTGGGAAGAAAACAAAGAAGCCCATATTTTTTCCGGCAAAAAAAATACAGTTACTTCTCTTAAAGAGATACCGCAACTTCAGACGAATAATTACCGTCAGGCCACTTCACAAACTCCAGGTTTATTAATTTCCGAAGTGCCGAACGAGTCACTGGCCGCTATTACCTTCCGAGGTCTAGGTGATCCACATGAATCCTACAACGTTCTGCTTCTGCAAGATGGAATTCCTGTGGCCTCAGACATGTATGGATATCCGGCCCATTATTTTTCTCCAGCACTTCCGATGATGGATAAAGTTCAGTTCACTCGCGGTGGTGCATCTTTATTGTACGGACCACAGCCGGGCGGAGTGTTGAACTATCAATCTAATCCCCTCATCAAGAATCAGACGACATCAGGAAAAGTTGGCTTAACTTACGGATCTTATAACCTGATCACCACGAATAATGCTCTTTATGGATCTAAAGGTGATTCAGCTTATGGAGTTGAATACTACCGCCGTCAGGGTGATGGACCTCAGAGAAAAAATTCTGATTTTCATGCCGACTACCTTCAGGCCCGTCAGCATTTTTTCAAAGGTGATACCACTTACAAAGTCGCCTTCAACGGTTACAACTCAGATCACGGAAATCCTGGTGGATTTGCCAAATCCAAAGGTGCTGATCTTAATACCTTTGGCGATGATCAGGGTAAGGCCACTCGCGAACACGACCGACTGAAAGTTTCCCGCGCCCAGCTCTCTGGTGGATTAGAAAAAAATCTCGATGATAAATCTAAGCTCCAGGTGAATCTCTGGGCGACGGCCTACCGCCGCTATTCGCAATCGCAGAACACCACTGGTTCCAATTTTGGGCGTTTCCCAACGGGAACTACCAATAGCATCGTGACTCAACAGTACTATGGATACAACGGAGAAATCCGTTACCTACGCAACTACGGAGAGCACACCTTCACAGCTGGCTACTTAAACTACAATCTTCTTTCTCCTTACGTGGCCGAAACAGGTTCGGCAGTAGACTCAAATCACGGTGATGTTACACGTCGCCTTGATCGCACCACTCACACCAATTCATTTTTTGCTGAAAACCGTTTCGCCTTCGGCAACCTGATGGTGACGCCTGGTGTGCGTGTGGAAAACATTCGTCAGACTATTGATGAAAGAAAGAACACCATCAACAATGTTGCTCGTGAAGAGGACAATACCGTAAATGTTCCTCTGTTAGGATTAGGTCTTGCCTATCATCTCAACGACGAATCACAACTTTATGCTAACGTATCTGAGGCTTATAAACCGGTTACCTATCAAGAATCCGTACCTCTAATTAATAACTCCATTTCGATCTCTGAAGATATTGATCCATCAAAAATTATTTCTTATGAGCTTGGTTATCGGACACAAACACCTGCCTATGTTTTAGACGCTTCTGCATTCTTCATCCGGTATGAAAACAAATTCGGCCAGGTTGGAAACAATTTTCAAAATACGGGTGCCGGTGAAAACAAAGGGTTAGACTTTGCATCGGAACTGATGCTTTCCCACTTCAGCGATAGTCTTAAAAGTTATGGCGATTTCAACTTGTATGCGAACATCGAATTACTCGACGCACGTTTCACACGCAGCGAAGTGGCCTCAGTGAAGAACAAAACTCCACAGTATGCGCCTAAGACCATCACCCGAACTGGTTTGATCTATAAAAAAGAAGACAGGTTCAAAGCGGCCCTTATGGGTGTTATGGTTGGTCGTCACTATGGTAATGATAATAACTCTGATGATTTCGAAAGTCCTTCCTACATGGTGTGGGATCTGACGGCTGACTGGAGTGTGACCAAAAACTGGATCGCTT
>JBEIEO010000099.1:0-9882 GCA_040382895.1 Halobacteriovoraceae bacterium | reverse complement strand
AATGGAAATAAGAAGAAGTGGTTGTAGTTAAAACAAACCCCCACGAAACACAAAAGGCCATACATCAAACCAGAACGATAGGTAGAACTTTTCACACACCAAAGAATGGACCAAACCCATAGCACGGAAAAAGTAGTCGAAGCACAGGCGTAAATGTCTTTTTTAAGAAAGAGCGCAAAGGACCATGTTGAAACCAGGGCAAATAAACCCAGAATCGAAAGACGACGTGAGATGAAGAAGCGCAAGATTCCATAAAACGCCAGGAGATAAAGGCTGAAGCTAACGAAATAAAAATGCATACTCCATCCGAGATTCATCAGATGGGGAAATCGTCGGAAAGGATAGAAATTCATCTGGAGATAATTCCATAACTGCACATTCATCTTTTCTTCAGGATCAACAATCAGCTTAAAAGTTTCAAGATTACTTAAAAAAGGAAAACTAGGCATAGACGTGAAGAACATAGCAATCGTGATAAACAAAACCGTCTTCTCAAAAGCATCTAGATATTTATATTCAGTAAACTGAGTGGATACTGATTCTTCAATAATCTTTCCACGGGTGGGCCAGGAATAGAAAAGACCAACCACCACAAAGAAGCCCCAGAAAAAATGTCGGACGATGTCTTCGGGGATGAATGACATCAAATTAAACACCAACATCATGGTGGCGTTTCCGATGATGACCCGGTAAAGCACGCGATCAATGGTTGAATTGGCCCTAAAATAGATTTTTAAGCGATGATCAATCTCTTTGCCTAACAGATACCATTGGCCGGCCATAAACATCAGGTACGCCAACATCATCAAAGACTGGACGAAAATGTTAATTTCCAGAGATTTCTGGATCCAAACTGGTAATAGCAAGAACGAGAAGTAGATAACTGCTCGATTTATGAAGAATTTGGATTTTTCCCAGGCAATATTTGAGTTTTTTGCTAAAGCATTATCCATAATATCCGATCAGAATAGTGGACTATATCAAATAGTCCAAACCTTAGACCAAGTCTGTAAAAGGGAGAGGGCCTGTTCAACCTTCTCCCTTTTTTCTTATGATCGTAGCTCACTTTCTTCCCACTTGCATCAACTATGTCCCGTGCTACCTTTAAGTGTGGATTCAGGATGAGTTCACTCGGCATACCCGACTGACCCAAGCGCCTTTCATGGAGGAAAGAATTGGGGATCTCCTTCGGTTCGATCAATTCAGGACTACCTAAAGATATTGTTCAGCAGATTGTTGAAGCTGAAAAAATTCCTATTAAACAAATGGAAGCTCGTAAGGGAAAGATCGAGGACAAGAAAGCCTTGGTCGGTCAGCTCATCTCTTTGGTTGAAAATATGCGCGGAGAGATTCTTAAAAATAAGGGTGCTCGAAGTCTGCGTGAAATGAAAGTTAATACCGGTGATAATCCCAATATCGCTGTTTCAGCAGATAAGAACGTAGCAGAACCTGGTAAATACAATCTGGAAGTAGTGCAACTAGCGACAAAGTCTTCCGCCATCAGCAATGGAGTTGAAGACAAAGATAAAACCTATGTGGGCGTTGGTTATATCAAAGCCGTTTTGCCTGATGGGGAAACAAAAGAAATCTACGTAGACGAAGAACATGCCACACTTAGTGGTATCGCTAAATTAATCAATGCTGACACCGAACTTGGTATCCGCGCCAATGTCGTGAACGACGGTAAAGATGAAGATGAACCTTACCGTCTGATTCTGTCTATGAGTGAGACTGGTGACGGAAAGCGAGCCGAGTTTCCTTATCTCTACCTTGTGGATGGTGAGGTTGACTTATATTTTGATCAGGAGAAACCTGCGCAGGACGCAAAAGTAAAACTCGATGGCTTTGAGATTGAAGTTCCTAACAATAAGCTCACGGAACTGATTCCGGGAGTTACCATTGATCTGAAAAAAGCTAAGCCCGGTGAAGAGATCAACATCGAGATCACCGAAGACATTGAGAAGATTGGTGTTAAAATCTCATCGTTGGTAGACAACATTAACAATGTCTTAAAATTCATTAAAGAGCAAAACACCCTAAGTGAAAAAAGTGATACCTCAAGGACTCTCGGTGGTGATCTTACACTGACCCAGATTGAAAGCCGAATCCGGACAGCTGTCTTCACCCCAATCATGACCCGCACTGGTCCCATGCGAATTGGTGACTTGGGTGTGACATTCGAGAGAAGCGGTCTTTTGAAGTATGATCAGGCAAAATTCGAAGCTGCTTTAAATAAAGATTACAAAGCCGTATCTGAGGTTGTTACCGGGACCTATGATCCAGTGGCCGGTAAAACCAATGGTTTCATCGACCTGCTGGAAGATGCTGCCAAAACTTTATTGAATCAACCCAACGGTACGCTGCAAACCAGAAAATCCGGGTTAAATAGTCAGATTAGTCAAATTGATCGTCAGATTGCCAACCGCCAGCGCATGATCACGCAAAAAGAAGAAGTTCTGAAGGCCAAGTTCGCGCGTCTAGAAGAGACCATGTCCAAGATACGTGGTCAGGGGGCAGGTCTTGCCGGTTTAGGGGGCGCAGTAAACCCCGTTCAGCAATTAGGGTAGAATAGTTTTGACATAGGAGGAGGATCCCATGAGTTACGGTTTAGGAGCATACAAAAAGACCTCGGTTGAAACTGCCAGTAAAGAGCAGATTCTTTTGATGCTTTATCAGGCAGCAATAAAGAATTGTAAAAAAGGTATTGAAGCAATCGAACAAAAAAATATCGCCAAGAAAGGCGAATACATCGGAAAGATGCAAGATATCATCGTAGAGCTATCAAACAGTCTCGACTTTGAAGTCGGTGGTGAAGTAGCCAAAGAGCTTGCCTCACTTTATGACTATATCCTTTATTCCAGCACCCAGGCGAATATCAAAATCGACAAGTCGCAACTGGAAGGTTGCCTTCGAGTTTTGAACACACTGTATGATGGCTGGACAGAGGCGATCAAGCAGATCAAAACGCAGAATGCTCCAACCAAGGGTGCTTAATGAATAAAATGACCCTCCTTTTCGATGAATTCATTATGAAAGCTATAACGATGACTGAATCCATGCTGGAATCAGACTATACGGACAACAACAAGCTAGAAAACTTCACTCAGAACCGTGAGCGATTACTTACAATAATTGACCAGATCTCGCAGCAGGTAGACTGGAATACTATTGCGAATGACACTCGCGATGAGTTGTATCGGAAAATCGATTACATCAAGCAACTGGATGTAAAACTTCTGACAAGACTTCAGGAGCACCAGGAAGAAGTTAAGAAAGAAATCGAACAAACCTTTAAACAAAAAGAGAACATTAAGGGCTACAATCTCTCTGATGTTAAATAACAGTGAAAAAGCTACTCATCATTCAGACCGATGAAGCTTATTTTCTTTTCGAAACTCTGCAGATGCTTGAACGCTATCGTGAAGCTCTGAGAAATTTTGAAATAACTCTGCTTGCTGATCCTCTTGCGCTTGCTCAAATCGAAGACGGCTCTGTCTCTCTGTTACCCGGAATCACTACTGATTTATCCTGTGTTCTAGAACAATCATATGATTTGAGTGCTAATTTATCACTGAATGAATCTTCCTGGCCAATCCATCATCAGATCAGTGCCCCGCAAAAGCTGGGTATGAGCATATCTCAAGGCCAACTTTCAGTTCCAGATGCGTGGTCGTCGTACCTTTTAACACTCAAAAGCAGAGCACCATTTCTGACCTTCCATTTGCAGGATATTTTCAAAAATATCCTCGGGATTAAACGAATTCAAACAAATAAAAGAAATCCGAAGAACTATCAGGAAGTTGTTTTCGGACTGTTCAATACCGATTTTTTTCCAGCTGCTGAACAAGAGAATCTCATAACTTTGGTCCACACTCACTACCCGCACCTGAGGATTAAGGACATCAGTGAAGTTGATGTCATCTCAGATCTATCTCACGTTTTATACATTGGTCCTGGTAGCTTTGATGCTCTTAAAATTTGTGAAGCCGGGGCAGATGGAATATTCATCGGCCGGGCGTTTCAGGGATTCAATTTATTACCTCATCGAGAAGGGCATCATTTCGTAAGTACGCTTAATAATCAAGCGCAGTCTGAAACTCTATTTAAATTCATCATGCTAAGATTGGCGGATAAGGAAGTCAGCAGAGAATATCCTTATGCTGTTTACCAGATTGACGAAGAACATCTGTTTGGATGCTATCTAAAATCACTGAATCGTAGCGATGATAGTTATCCAATTTATCAAGCTCATGTTGTTCTATGGAACTTCTTGTTAAATCTTTTTGATGTCAACCTAGAGATTAGTCACTGTAGTGAGAGTCAGGCTCAAATGCTGAAGACACAGGTGGAAGTACTAACTAAAGTTATCCGTCTTTACGACTATGCCATGAGCTCCATCGATAGTGTTCATCAACAATCCAAAGCGGCAGTCGCCGATGCCGGAGTGATTGAGGGTCACCTGAAAAACCTTAAAGATATTGAAAGCATAACTGACAAAATTTCTCAATCTCATGTTTTCCTGCGTCCGGTGCTGGATTTTTACCGCATCCGCCGGGGACAAAACTCAGGAAGCAATCTTTTTGAACAGTCCCAAGACAGCTTTCTGCTATATTCCGAAGAACATCAAGCTCTGAAGGCCCTCCTTGAATTATTTACTGTGACTTTGCAAAAAAACGAAGTTAATATTTGATTATCAGTATCAAGGATGAATCAGATGTCAGGGATGACGACTCACTCTTCAGATGAATTTGATGGGCTCATGGTCAATACCGTTGTGGTTACCCAGGACCTTCTCAACGACCTCATTCTTCAGATAAATCTTATTGAAATGGCTTCCCAGGAAAAAGAATATTTCCTTAATCGTCAGATTTCAGAACTCACAACAGATATTAGCCGATTCGTTGAAGTCACTACGTTGTTATCCCGACTTATTCTTAACCGTAAGAAAGTCAGCATACCTGAAATCAAAAACTCTCATATTCACCTTCTTTCAGTCATGAAAGGCATCACTCAGGCCCGTCAGAAAATGGATCGTGTGGTGCTGGAAGATTTGATTAAGTATGAATTAAAAGATAATTTAACTCAGTGGAAAATAGACTTCATCCCTCAAACCAAACGACTACTAAACACCTAGTCATCCATATCGATCCTCAGATAATGGGCGAGCTACCTGCGTCCATTATTGAATCAGAGACCATCAGATTTGCCGGTGCTAAGGAAGCTCAATACAGCCTTCTCAAAAAGAACTCCCGACTCTGGGTTCAATTCCCCGATGGTGAGTTTTGCGATTACCCATATTATCTTAAAAATATCCTGCGTCTCATTGAAGGTTTTCAAAAAGAGACTTTGAAGAACAACTATCCCGCAGAATCCTTCCAGAGCTTTATTCGTTCCACTGAAATGATTGAAAAGAAAATATTTTCCAATGCTTCTATGAGGCCGGGAGAAAATGTGAAGGATCTTTGGGATGAAATCATTAAAAAAGTGAATATGATTTCAGCTGAGTCCCACAGCCTCAAAGGGTTAGTGGAAAAGATTCTGGACGTTCCTTTTTTACAAAACTTTCAGACTTCCCTCATTATTCTCCACTTGAAGGGCCAGACCAAAGCAGAAATGCTGGGTACCATGTGGCGAAGTGAGAAAGTCCATGGGCTAATTGAGGTCAAAGATTTCAACCAAGCATTTAATGCAATTAAGAAGTCCAAAATCAAATCATTCACTACTGATGCTTTCGCCAAGGCTAATCTGCCATTCAATGGAAGCTTCCTGGCAAAAGAGGTGATTTCCAAAAAATATAGTCTGATAGCGATAGTATCTCGCCATGATTTTCTCAGCTACAGCCCCGAAGAGATTGAGCTTTTTGAAACGTGTATTGATTTACTGCAACCCCATTTTGAAAGACTTATCGATCAGGAATTCTCTGATAAAAAGATATCTGAGCTTCGGATCTGTTTAAAGGATTTCCCTCTACCCATCAGACTGAGAGATAATCAGAGTGGCTCAAGTTTTATGAATGACCTTTATCATAATGAATTACAAGATCAGGACATATTCTTTAACAAAAAAGTTAAAGGTCCTTTTAGCCTGGATATCTATGATAGTGATGAGCTGAGACACTATGCTTTTGATCTATTTCACTTTCAGAGAATTTCTTTATTAGGTGAACTACTCAATACACTTCGCCATGAACTATCAAATCCATTGTTCGGCTTAAAATTGAGTTCACAAATTTTCACCACCCTGGAAGTTTCTGAAGATGATAAGTCCATCATGCAAGAGATTGAAAAAAACGTGAATCGTTGCCAGGCAATCATTGAAAATTTTTCTAATCTCTATCAGATCCAACCAGACTCAAAACCTGTGGCGATTAAAAAGATTATTGATGAGTCCTTAGTTCTGGCAAAAAGTGAACTGAGAGAAGTAAGCAAAAAAGTAAATTATCAAACCGGTACGGAGCTAACTGAACTTAACGTTCCTCTGATTTTTGTGGTTCAGATCCTTTTCAATTTGGTCGTTAATGCAGCTCAAGCTATGCGTCAGCAAACACAAAAAGCCGAACTATCTATTAACATCGGGAAGGCCATCGATACGCTTACCGTAGATATCCGCGACAATGGTCCAGGCATCCCAAGTGACAAGCAAATCAATTTGTTTAAGCCGTTTTTTACTACTAAGACTCAGGGTACCGGATTAGGACTTGTCTTATCCAGGAATCTGGCTTTAAAAATGGGTGGAAATCTTGAATTCATCAATCCCGAAAACTCAGGCGGAGCCTTCTTTAGGCTGACGTTACCAATAACATGAAACTATTAATCATCGAAGATGAGATCCTAATCCAACAGTCCCTTAAGAAACTATTTGAAAGAAAGGGGATGCAAGTCGATGTTTCAGCTAGCGGAAAAATTGCTATCGATATGATTTTATCCAAGGACTATGATCGGATTATTTGTGATCTTATGCTTCAGGACATATCGGGCTTTGACGTCATAGAGGAATCTAAGAAAAAGTTCTCTCCAGAAGAAATAAGTCACAAGTTTGTCATCATGACGGCTTACAGTTCCCCACAAGTTCTTTCCCGCGCCAACTCATATCAGTGTAAACTACTAAATAAACCATTTGATAATCTGGATGCGGCCATGCGCCTGATGACGGAGTAGTATGAAGAAAGCATCTTTGGACATTGTGGGGATAACTCTTAAACCGAACTCGACTCCTGAGTTTTACAATATCCTTCCCAATCTTTGTTCCTGGCTCATGAGACGCAAAAAGAAAATTGTCTTCCGAGAGGAGGATCGTGAGAGGGTAAAAAAATTCTTCAAATCAAAGTCCATTGATAACCTGGAATTCTGGGAGTCAAAAGCTTTCCATAATAATGTACAAATCATGCTCTCCCTCGGAGGCGACGGAACCTTGATTGGTGTCTGCCGGAGAATAAATGCCAAGATCCCCGTTCTGGGAATAAACCTGGGACGACTGGGTTTCATTACAGAGTTTAATAAGAATGAATACTTTGATCGATTAGGCGACATTCTGGATGGTAAATACTCTATAACCACCAAACCACTTTTCCATATCGCCGTTCACCGTAAGAATAAGATCCACTTCAAAGACTATTTTTTCAATGATGCAGTACTGGCGAAAAACGACATAGCCCGGATGATTTATCTGCGAGCCGAACTTGGGTCAGAGCATATTTATAACATCGCAGGTGATGGAATTATTATCTCAACTCCATTGGGTTCGACGGCTTATTCCATGGCCGCTGGTGGCCCTATTGTGCATCCAGACGTGAAAGGGCTTATCCTCACACCTATTTGTCCACACTCACTCATTCATCGACCATTTGTCGTACCAGACACTGCCCCTATAAGCCTTAAAATCCAACCCCCTCATCATTCTATGACCCTTACCTTAGATGGGCAGGTGGCCATGAATGTGGATGATCAGGATGTGATAGTCATCAATGCAGCTAAAAGTAAAGAAAGTCTCATTGATCCAGAATCCCTACCGTAGTTACTTTGAAACTATACGGGAGAAGTTTATTTTTTCAAAAAGGGAATAATTCTTATTACTACGTAAAACTTACGTTTTTCGTTGACTTCCGTAAATTATCCGTAATACTTAAATAAGGTGAGGATAATTATATGGAAGCAAACTTCTACCTTCGAAAATTGATCATTCAAAACTTTGCCACCTTCAAAAACCAAACCATCTCGTTTCGGCCTGGCTTTAATGCGATTATTGGTGAAACTGGATCGGGTAAAAGTCTGGTGTTAGATGCTTTACAACTCATCCTAGGAGCCAGAGCGGACAAAAAAGTTGTACGCAAAGACACTGATTATTCCTTAATAGAGGCTTCATTTTTTTGTCAGGATGAGGGGGTTCAGAAATTCTTGGAAGCAGAAGGTTTTCCACTGGAAGACAAAGAACTTATCATTAAACGTCTCGTTTATAAAAACGGATCTACTAAAACATACATCAACCATCTTGCCTGTACTGTTAGCTTTCTTGCTAGCTTCGCTAAACGCTACATCGATCTGGTTGGTCAGTTTGAGAACCAAAAATTACTTTCAGAAAATTACCAACTTCAACTTCTCGATCATTATGCCAAACTCAAACCCGATGTTGAATACTTTCAGCAAAATCTGCACAAATTCAAAGAACTGAATCAGAAAATCCAAAGTCTGGAACAAACTAAAACACAACGCGAACAAAGATTAGATTATTTAACATATCAACTTCAAGAGATAGAAAAACTAAATCCCTCCTCCCAGGATGAAGATGACCTTCTCAAGAAGAAGAACTTGCTGGTGAATGTTGAGAAAAATCAAAAAATCTCTTACCAGCTGAAGGACATTTTTGAAGGAGGCGAGGGTCAAACCGGCCTCCTTTCTCAAATGAAATTATTAAATTCAATTCTTTTAAAAAATCGTGATCAGCTTGACCCATTTCTTGAACCTTCATCAGAGATTGAAGATCGACTGCATTTGTTGATGAATGATATTGAAAAGCGTTTTGATATAGAAGTTGATCCGGAAGAATTAGAAGGTGTCCTGGAGCGGATAGATTCTTATCAAAAGTTAAAGAAAAAATTCGGTGGTACGGTTGAATCGATTCTTCAATCACAAGTGGAGTTTCTAATGGAAAGAGATCAACTGCAAGATCTTGACGTTGATCTTGAGACCATCTCTAAAAGCATCGAATCCATTAAGACGACTTTGCAAGCTCAGGCAAAAAAACTGCATAAAAAGCGTATTCAATTTGCACAAAAGCTATCTTCCGAATTAACCGGGAAAGTCCAAGCTCTCAAAATGAATGGCGCCCAGATAAAATTGATGATCGAAGAAGTTTCTGAGTTTAATGAGTGGGGACTAACACGTGCATTTTTTATTGCAGAAACGAACCCCGGAGAAGGATTCTTCAAAGTTAAAGATGTAGCCTCAGGTGGTGAGCTCTCTCGAATCCTCCTTGCAGTCAGACAAATTCTTTCAGCTTATGATTCGATCAGCATTTTCTTGTTTGATGAAATAGACACAGGGATTGGGGGAGAAACTGCAATCTGCATTGGTAAAGCATTATCTGAAGTGGCCCTTGGTGGACAGGTGATTGCGATAACTCATCTCCCCCAAATTGCCCAGTTTGCTGAAGTTCTTCTTTTGGTCCACAAGGATGTACAAAATTCAGAAAAGTCAGCAAGGACTGAATCTTCAGTGAAAGAGATCCACGGAAAAATGGTACAGAAAGAAGTTAAGGCGATGGTGCAGTTAAGTTAGTTCAGGAAATGAGACTTCATGGTTATCTATCAAAATGAAACTTTTTGTTCCGAGGGCGAAACCATTATTCACATATGTTGATGAATCTGTAATTTGATATACGTCTCTT
>JBEIEO010000098.1:0-10015 GCA_040382895.1 Halobacteriovoraceae bacterium | reverse complement strand
CCGGAGATCATACCAATTATTCTTCCCCGGAGTCACCAAACATAAGATTTCGTTCGAAATCATCCGGCCGGGTGGCATTTCCTCTGGCTTCTTCCATTGAGATAAGACCCGCTTTATATAGCTTGGTAATGTGCTGATCGAAGCTTTGCGCTCCCGATCCGCCCTTACCGGCCCCTTTTTCAATGTACATGTATATTTCTTTGGTTTTAGCCGGATCCAGAATGGATTCTTTGACCCCTGGATTATTGATCATGATTTCCTGAGCTGCCACACGACCCTTTCCGTCGATGGTTTTAAGCAGGCGCTGAGAAACAGTTGCATGCAGGTTGTCCGCAATTCGCACACGGACCACGTTTTGCTCTTCTGGTGGGAACATGGAAATGAGACGCCCAATGGTGCTTAAGGCATCGGTGGTATGTACTGTTCCGAAAACCAAGTGACCTGTTTCAGCGGCTTTAAGGGCAATGGAAATAGTTTCGGCATCTCGCATCTCTCCGATCAGAATAATATCCGGATCCTGTCGCAGAGCTGATCTAAGAGCCGAGTTAAAATCAGATGTGTCCTGTCCGATTTCCCTCTGAGTAATCCTGGCCTTGATCGGGGTATGGACATACTCAACTGGATCTTCCAGAGTCAGGATATGCACGGCTGAAGTTCGGTTGATGTAATTGATCATAGCTGCCAGGGTAGAACTTTTACCCGAACCAGTGGCACCTGTGACGAGAACCAGGCCGGCGTTAGCCTCAGCGATTTTATTGATAACCGGAGGGAGTTTAAGATCCTCAGTCGTAGGAATTTTATCACTGATAAGACGGAGAATAAGACCTAATTTCCCTTGATATCGCATAAGATTGTAACGAACGCGACAAACTTTCGGAACAGTGAACGATCCATCATGTTCTTTGATGGTATCGATTTTTTTTATCACCTCGGTATCTTTAATCATCAGCGAACAAGCGAGCTTCATATCGTCCATGGTGAGTGGATCCATTTTCACCGGCACCAAATCTCCTCGCATCCGGAAACATGGTTTTTCATCTGTTCGAAGGTGAATATCACTCACACCCGAGATGGAGGCGGACTTAACGAGACTGAGGAAAGCTTCTTTGGTCAATGCCATGGAAATTCTTTTGGTAGTAATTTAGAAAGCTTATCGTCGTAAACCGGAGATGAGTTTAGTTCTATCTTGATACCTGATCTCGACGCTCAAGTGAATGAAGTTGGCGAAATTCCGATAAGAATTTATGAGTTTATTTTGGGATCAGGAAGAAGTCTTCCTCGACGGAGATCAGTACTTTGATCGCTTGATTCAAGACATCGAATCGGCCCGTGAATCTATCACGGTGGAAGTCTATATTTTCAATGATGATCAATTCGGTCGCATCGTAGCCGAGCATTTAATCCGTGCCCAGGCCCGGGGTGTAAAAGTTCAGATCATTGTCGATGGTGTTGGGAGCTATAACTTCTATATGAATCTTCATCGGCAGTTCGTAAAAGCCGACGTCCAGGTCAAGGTCTATAATCCTCTCCCCTTCTATCATCCTTTCTTCGGGAAACTAGGATTTCGAAAAAAACTCAGTGCCCTTAGCTTTCGTCTATGGCGCATCAACCGTCGAGATCATCGAAAGATCATTACAATTGATGAAAAGATTCTTTACATGGGGAGCTTCAACATCACCGCCGAGCACACTAAGTATCACCATGAAACAAAATGGAAAGACATCGGAGTCAGGGTTAACGGATCCCATGTGCGTTTTGCAGTGTTAAACTTTAAAAGAATCTGGAAGCTCAGAGATTATCTGCGCTACCTGAAAATCTTTCGCAAAACGGAAGTGGGTTTTAAGTGGAGAAACTCTCCCCTACGGATGAATCATACACTCATCAGTAAGAACTTTTATCAAAGAGATCTGACCAAGAGATTTAAACAATCTACCGAGCGCATCTGGCTCACCACTCCCTATTTTATCCCCACCCGGAAAACCATCCGAATACTGGGCAAGGCCGCCAAGCGCGGAGTGGATGTGAAAATTCTGATTTCATCCCGCACCGACGTGGGGCTGTTCCGAACTCTGCGCTACTTTTACTATCCCTATCTGCTGAAGAAAGGGGTGCGGATCTTCGAATACGGGGACACGGTTCTCCACGCTAAATGCTTCATTATTGATAATTGGATTACTCTGGGTTCCAGTAATCTTAACCATCGTAGTTTGCTCCACGATCTAGAGGTTGATCTCTCCGTTCAGGAACAAAAGAATAAAGATATGATTCTGCAGGATTTTGTTAATTCAACTAAAACTCAAGCGGAGATAACCACTGAGCATTTGAAACTCAGATCGGTGTTTGATAGATTTTTAGCGCGGCTTTTATTTCTTTTTAAATATTGGTTTTAAATGATCATAAGAATACTTTCGTACAACATACATAAAGGCTTCACTATCGGGAATACCGATTTCATCCTGGAGCAAATCCGGAACGCCATGCGGGAAGTGAATGCCGACGTTCTCTTCTTACAGGAAGTCTTGGGTGATCATAACGACAGCCGCTGCCGTATCCCTGACTGGGAAACGGCCATTCAGTTTGAGTATCTAGCGGATACAGTCTGGCCGCATTTTGCTTATGGTAAGAATGCCATTTACTCAGAGGGCCATCACGGTAATGCCATATTGAGTAAATTTCCGATTGTGGAATGGTCAAATAAACTGATCAGCACCAATCGTTTCGAGCAGCGTGGACTATTAAAAGCACGGGTACAAATCCCGCAGCTGGAGCGGGAGATTATTCTGGCCAACACGCATCTTGATCTCACTCAAGGTGGGCGTGATCAACAGGCCCAAACTATCATTAAAGACTTATTACCTGAGAGTGAAACACCTTGGGTGCTATTAGGAGATTTTAACGATTGGAATAAGAAGATCTCTAAAAAGATCGAGAAAGAACTCTTTGCCAAAGAAGCTTTTAAATATCTTCATGGCAATTACCCCGCCACCTTTCCGAGCTTTATGCCCATGCTTTCACTGGATCGGGTTTTTCTGCACAAGATGACTCCCATCAAAGCGGTGACACTTAAAGATGGTCACTGGCGAAAACTTTCGGATCATTTGCCATTATATGTTGAAATGCAATTAGATGAATGATCAGTTGATGTTGAACTTATGGCCTTTTGAGAAGGCAAAACATTTTCCAATGAAGCGGATCTCATTATCCCGCACCACAATCCCTGCCCCATCCGGACAAGCATAGATGATCTTTTCTGACTGACGGGTATATTTTTTAAAGACAGCATCGTAGCGGGCGGAATTTCGAAAATGAGGAAAAAATAAAAAATCCACCAGGTTCAAGGACGAAAGATTCTTGATATTGACGACGTTTTCATCCCGATCAAACTCTGGGTATCCTGTCATCTCAATATTCTCGGTCATCATGATAGCGCCGGCAGAAAGACCTGTTAAGAGGCCACCTTTCTCAGCAAAGGTTTTAAGCTGTCCTAATAAGCCTGCTTTCCGCAGACTATTTAAGAAGTAAAATGTATTCCCGCCACCCATGTGGATGGCATCACTTCTCATCACTTCCTGAAAAAGAATTTTATCAAATGGTACATCCACCGGAAAATGGATGAAACGAGTGATTTTGTACTTAGAATAGTGTCGAACGAACGACTTGAATTCTTGCTCAGAAAGATAAGATGAAGATGGAATGAATGTAATGACGGGATTCTTCTTACCTAGAAGCTCAACAAAAGCCCGATCTAGATGTAAATTGTCCTTATCGTCTCCACCACTATAGAAAACAAGACTCATAGCCCCTCACGGCACTCACGAACAATCGAATACAGATTCTGCATGATGTTCTTATGCCGTTCAGGAGCCTTTGTCATGGAAGTTTTCTTATCCGGGTCAAGATTCTGATAAGAGGCAAATTCTTGAGAGAGGTCAAAGAGCTCATGGGCCGAAAGCTTAGGTCTAAGTTTCTGGACCTTTTGCACGATGTAAGTGATAGAATCCCCTGTCACCCGGTCATACTTATTGATCACCGAAGCGCGCATCGTGAGTTCCAGCATGAAATGGGCCTGAGTCAGATTGAAGTCTTTCACTACCGAGGCTATGAGAGATGAATAAAGATTTTGGAACTTATTGATCTGTTTTTTACGGATCTCCGTTAGCTTTAGGTCAGAGCGACGAGCATAGGAAGACTTAATCACTTCCTGGAATTCGACGTGAGACAAATGAGATGAACGAGTCAGATAAATCTGAGGCAATTCCCGCAAGATATCCCTCATGCAGAAGATCGCATCACGATTAATCCCATCCGGAACCTTGTACATGCCACGCTTGGATTTAGCACGTTCAAAATATGAGAAGGTCTTTCTGAACTTTTCAACTTTTGGCAGATGATTTTTCAAAAGCATTTCTGCATGGGCTTTCTTGAAACCAATCTTCTGTAGAAGATTACGGTTTTTTGAATCCAGAAAGTTTTTATCAAAGTACTGCATGACCGCATGATTTCGGAAATGCGAAAGAGATTTCTTTTTCTTGGTGCTCAAGAAATCTGCGATCTGAGTAAAACACTGAACGATGTAGCGTGCCTTCTGGCGTTGTTCCAGAATAGTCGTGGAATAGCGTTGAACATCATCGTATCGATATTCAGCATGAAAGAGTCCGAACTGACGGATAGATCCGTAGTCGATAATTCCCCCATCCATCAGGATGTTATCCCCATCCCAGTCCAGCCAGCAGAAGATGTATTCATCTTCAAACTTAGCTGCTGTTTCAGAGAAGGCCTTAGCCGCTTGCTCTGCTAGGTAGTAGTATTTCTCTTTGTCGTTTCTAAATGTGGTCTTCTCCCAGGCCTTATTTTCTACCTGGCGAGAGATATAATAATCGGCGACTTGCTTAAGGGTTTCAAAATTACCCTGCTTTAAGTGCCCAAAGAAATGACTTGGACGGATGAGATTCGGGTTCGCTCGCACATTTATCGCAATCCCCTTATCATATTCCAGGATAGCCAGAACTCTTTCCGTTTTAAAACCATTACGGCCTAAGACTTCTGAGAAAAACAATGTCTCTAAACCTTCGGAAACTTCCGATAATCCACAACCATAAGAAATCGAAGGATCACCGGTCTGATAGAATTTCTTATTAATGTTACAGGCCGGAGAAAGTTTTGTTCCGCCAGTTCCGCAACTAGAAACGTCCCAGGTTATACCATTACTCCGTACACTTCCGTTCCAGATAGTTCGACCATCTCCTGAAGTGCGTCCCATTTTATCCGGGTGCTGCAACTGAAGATAGCGGGTCGCCATGAAGGTATGAGGAAAGATATCCTCTTCCGGAAACTTGATATTATTAATAACGTCGTATTCGTTAATGATGGTGATGCTGAAGGTTTCAAGGATTTCTCTTTCTAGATCAGGACTCATCTGATGAGGATGATTTTTAGCAATCAGTCCCATCTCTTTAGCAAGGTCGTAATTAAAGAAAGCAACCTTGCCGCCTTTACGGTAACGCGCCTTATATTCTACGCGGCCACCAGGGACCTGTTTTTTAAAAGGATGTTCACCATTGAGCTGGCTAAAATTTGTGTAGGACCGTTTGCCGACTTCGTCCGTAGGGCTTTTTTTGACTTGGTTCATTAACTTTATCAATCCTTCGATAAATTCCTAAACAAAAATCTTACTATCAGTATAGGACCATTTTAGGGAAGGTGGACAAAAAAAGTTACATTGGGCAAAAAAAAACTACTTCCGACCAATCGAATCAGTTAATCGAAGAAATTCTGATCGGTATTTTTCGTTCGGTCCATGGAAAACATCGATGTGCCTCCCCTGTGGTAATTTCCACAGCCATTTCTCTTTGGCGGCCACTCCTTTGTAGATTCTTTTTCCGAATTTGGCCGGGATGATGTAGTCCTTCATCCCAACGATGACCAAGGTGGGAGTTTTAATTTTATCAAATACCTCATCTGAGGCATAAGCATCAGATACGGCTACTAATGCTAATGGACTCACGGGATACAGAAACCAGCGGGAGGTAAGTTTATCAAAAGCAATATCGCGATATGAATCAAAGGTAGAGTCCATCACAATCAGGTCTACTTTCGAAAGCTCCGGATAATCGGCCAGTGCCCTTAGACTGACAATTCCTCCCAGGCTCTGCCCATAAACGATGAACTTACCTTGAGTATTATGTAGCTCTTTGCCTTTCTTTAAAGCTGCCAGTGCGTCCTGATAAAGTCCTTCCTGACTGGCCTTGCCTTCAGATTTACCATATCCCCGGTAATCGAAAATAAAGATATTAAAACCCTGCTTTACAAGCCAGGCGAGATTCAGGAAATGGGTAGTGATGTTCTGGGCGTTTCCGTGGAAATGAACAACCGTTCCCTTAACCGGCTGAACCTGAGAAGCTAAAAACCAGCCATGAAGTTTTGTTCCATCCTTGGCCTGGAAGTGGACATCTTCATAACTCAATTTAAACTGCCGAGGATGATAGAATTCATCCCTTGATGGCTGATAAAAAAGATGCCCGCAGCTCTGAAGGATAAAAAGCAAAAGCATTGTGAAAATTCTCATCTTAATCAAATCCTGACGTTTCTTAACTTAATGCTGGCACTAAAAAGGACGATGACCATGGCATACTGACCCTGAAAGGAGATCACTATGCAAACCTTAATTCGAATTCTCTATATCGCCTACAGCCCGGTGCTGGTCGTTCTTTACTTTAAGAACTCACTTAAAAGTCTGGATAATATCCATGAAACTTTCGAGCTGAATTTCGCTGAATAACTATTCTACGTCGAAATCAAAATACTCCGTTGGAAATGGCTCCGGTTTATATGAGTAGTGCCACCATTCCTGGGAAAAATTTTTAAAACCTCTCCCCTCCATCAAACTTTTCAAGAGCATACGATTTCTTAACTGAGCTGCCGTAACCTTCGGCGATTCAGTATGAGAAAGATCATCGAAGTAATCAAAAGCAGAGCCCATGTCTAAACTCTTACCACTCTTAACATCAATCAATGTCAAATCCACAGCACTCCCACGAGAATGACTGGATTGTTTAGCGATATATCCTTGCTCAAACAATTGCTGGCGAGTGAACAATGGATAAAAGAGTTCTTTAAGATGAGGATTCGTTTCCGGCCGTCTGGCCCATTCCTGGAAAAAAGAAACGGCTTTCACCGGGCGATATGAATCAAAAATCTTAAGACTTAAGCCCAGTTTAAGGGCATCGGCCTGAACCTCGCACAATGCAAATGCCGGCACCCGGGCCAGATAAGCTTTTTTCGCTTTGTATCCTGCCACCACTTCTCCAGTGAAGTTATCGTTAGTGGAATAAGACATCTCCAGTTTCAAACTGGGACAGATTTCACTTAAAGAAATAAAACTTTCTGGAACCTTGGCCATGGCAATACCCATTAAAAAATGACTAGTGATAAAAATATACCCCAAGCTGAGCTTCATGCAAATTACCTACGTCTTGATCAATATGATTGGATTTTAGGAATAAACTAACATTGCGTTTTAAGAAGTAACGAAAATCAAGGTCATACTGAATACGTCGCTGAAGCCAGCCATCAAAGAGTTCAGTCGGCATAAAGTACCCAGCATCC
The DNA here is from genome assembly GCA_040382895.1 of Halobacteriovoraceae bacterium. Taxonomy (GTDB): domain Bacteria; phylum Bdellovibrionota; class Bacteriovoracia; order Bacteriovoracales; family Bacteriovoracaceae; genus Peredibacter. The sequence continues at coordinate 2,410 of JBEIEO010000098.1, read as the reverse complement.
AATCCCATAGAGAATTGATCCTGCAAGATGAGAAAGTTTAACTTAGGACCAAGCTGCAGGAGCGAATCGTTTTCGTAGAATCGGTCATACTGATAACTTCCTCCTAAAAGAAAGCTAAGGATCATATCCTGGCCCGTTTCTACAGAGTTTCCAACACCGAAAGTAGCTATCGGATTGAGGCAATCCTGAGAAGAGCAATCTCGTCGTTGATCCAGGCCAACTGCAAGATCAAAAGAGACAGAGCTATTCCAGAAATCTGAGGGCTGATATTTCTTCAGGTCCACCACCCGGAAGCGATCCAGAATAATTTTCTCATCCTCAAACTGGATAGTTTGAAAGCGCAAACGGGTATCAAACATAATAACTTGTGAGTACTTAAGATGACCTAGACTAGGATCCAGAATGTCATGCTGAGCTGCCCGCCACTCCAGACTTGAGAAGGATCCTTGCTGATAACGATCCCCCACTGAGAAGCCCATTCGCGAAGAATCATGAGCATCATCTGGCGCTTGCATGGTCTTTTCATTAAAAATAAGATTTTCAGATATATGCGGATTATCCGCCCGAAGCATGAGGAGATCACGGCGCTCGTTGGTCACTTTCTCTTCGTTGAGCAGGATTTTTTCAGCTTTGAGATAATCCAGGGCGGAGATACTGGCATCTAATAAATCAGCTTGTTCCTTACCTTGGTAGCTTTCAATGACTTTCTTTTGGGCCAGACTGGAGTCCTGAGCAACTTTTTTAACAGTATTGAGCTTTTTAGTTCTGAAATTCTCAGTTTCTTTAATCAGTTTACGATAGGCCGAAACCCGAACCTTACGTTCTTTAATGAGCCCTAATTCCTGCATCACTTTGACAGTATCAATGGGTAATACGTAGAGAGGTGAAAGTCCTTTGAGGATATCGACATCATCGTAGGCCACGTTGAGAAGACCTAGTATGTGATAGGAGCAATTCTCGGTGAAATAGAAATAATCAAAGTAGGTACTCCCCATTTCCCAGACGTGATCAACGACCCGGTTGATCTGCTCCTGACTCAATCCCAGGTCATAATCCCAGATATCCCGGAACTCATGATCGTTGTATTCACGGATTTTGTAGTAATACGGTACTACTGAAAAGCGTCCCGGATAAAATCCGGCCAGACCTTTCAGCATATACAACACCATGTTGTCCTTGGCCTCCTGAGCGGCAAAGTTGATGGCATAATCCAGAAGCTCATTACTGCGGAAGTGCGCATATCGCCCAATCCTCAGGAACGTGTGACCAAAAGTTGAACCAGGATTATTGATATAAAAAGAAGAGAAAACCAGGCTTAGATTTTTGGCTTCAAGCTTTTGCACAAAAGAATTATAAATCTCACAATTTTCTGTTGTGTAGCTCCAGTTGTTCTTTATCTGAGATTTAAGCCAGCGATAGCGTAAAGGAAATTTGCACACATAGTCCTGAGCTTGATCCGAATTTAACAGTTCTACGAAACGATTTAATTCTTTTGTCGGTGAACGTTTGCCATTGGCCGATACAAAGAAATCCGCGCCATCAACTTCACTGGTGTACTTCCCTACAAGATTAGGGCGGTAGTGAAGAAGCTTATGCCAGTACTTCATTTGTTTATCGGATAGCTCCACCGCCATCACTTTGGACACGGAGAGAACTAACAAAAGAGAAAACATCACCTTCAAGCAGGATTCTTTTGAAAAAGTTGTTAGTGATTTAATTTAGCGCAAGCAGGGAGGAAAAGCCAACCCGGAGCGAGGCTCCGGGTCAGCAGAATTCAAATTAAAGTGAAGCAGTTGTGTTACAAGCTGTAGCAGCTACAGCGTTGATGTTGTGAGTGATCTCTTTTGAAGAAGAGTTAGCTGAAGTAAAGATCGTCTTATAGTTAGACTTCAAAGCTTTACCGAACTCCATAGAGTTGCTGCAGCCGTAAACGTTAGATAGACCAACAACAGTTTCGCCGTTACCACGAGCGATGTCGTTAGCAAGAGCAACACGGTTAGCTTCAACAAAAGCTTCAACCTGGCCCAATTTAAGAGGAGCTGGAGAATCACAGTTAGATGTACCAAGAGAGATCGCGATTGTCTGGAAACCAGTACCGTTTGTAGTAGCAGCTAGAACCTGCTTCCACCAAGTTTGGTCACCTTCAAAAATCATAGAACCAAGACCGCAACCAGCTGAGCCATACTTGGCAGCAAAAGCTGAAGAAGTCATAAGGGCAACCGAAAGAACAACTAATAATTTTCTCATTCTACACTCCATTGTTAGATTAGTCGTGAAATCAGACATTATTTCATTATCCGCTCTTAAAAAGTTTCATCAACATAAATTACACAAAGAATATATTTCCCGACTTTTGACGTCTGCAGCAAAAAGGCTGTGCCAAGGCATCTGTGCCTCCGTTGGTTAAGCT
>JBEIEO010000097.1:0-10065 GCA_040382895.1 Halobacteriovoraceae bacterium | reverse complement strand
GATTATTTCATGAATCAGTAAGGTTTAGAGGGAGAATGCCGAAATGTCCTTTATTGGAGGACGGAATGGATTCTCTCTCCCGCCAGCAAAAGTCTTTATATATTTTCTTGGGTGTTATCTTCACCGTGCATGCGTTGGTGATGGTGGTAAAATTACGTGATCAATTCTCCCAAGCTGAATGGACTCCTCAAAAATCCATTAAATTAAAATTAGTACAAGAGGCCATCAAAGAAATGGCGACATCGCAAAATCGACAAATTGTACAATCTGAAGATTCTGAGAGTACTAGTAAAAAGGACAAATCCTTCTTGAGTGATAAGACCCGGAGCTTCGAGCGGGAAACGGTTTCAAAAAATATCGACAGCTTTAAGCGCGTCGCACTGGGAGATTCAGCGGTTACCCAACAGGCCAGAACTAAAGAGTTTCAGACCAAAGCGAAGCCAAGCCTAAAAGATTTGAAACTCTCTGACGTTGGAATTCAGGCCGGCGATCCGCTTCCCAAAAAAGTTGCCCGAACTCCTGCGAGCCAGGCAGTTAAGGGTATGAAGAACGGAGATCCATTGTCTCAGGGACTTTCAGCAACCAATGATTATGTTGAAGAGGTACGATTAGGCGATTTCACCCATCTCAATACCGTTGAATATAAATTTTATGGCTTTTATCACCGTATCAGACAAAAGCTGGAGCAGTTTTGGGGCAAAAGCATTCAGGAGAAAGCCGAGCAAATTTTTCGTTCTGGACGTCGTCTTCCGGCCAGTGAGAACCTCATCACCTCACTTCAGGTGACTCTCAATGAAAGTGGTGAAATTGTCAGAGTAAAAATTCTAGGTGCATCAGGTGTCAAAGAACTCGATGACGCCGCCATAGAATCGTTTAATCAAGCTGGACCATTTCCCAATCCACCCAAAGATTTATTGGTTAATGGTAAAGTCACTATTGATTGGGGCTTTGTTGTTAAAAGTTAATTAAAAATCAGTGAGTAGAACGCAACAGACCTTTAAGTCTGTCGATACCTTCCATCGTCACGTAATCAGACCAGATTGAATCTAATTCACGAATCGCTTCTACAACTTGAAGTGCAGCTTGATCACGAGAAATTTTCTGAGTTTCAGCATACTGTGAAATAGTCTTATTCAGAATTTCAATAACAGGAGAATTACAAACTTGATTCAATCTTTCTTCGAATGATTGGTTAAGTTTTTTCTCTTTGCTTTTGATAATCGCGGTATTTAAAAGCTGAATAGATTCCATTAAAAAATATCCTCAAAAAATCAGTACGAGATGGAAAGGCAGTATCTACAACCAAGGACTATTCGTAAAGAATGATTTCTCGAAGAGGGAAAAATTTTAGGTTGGAAATTCAGGGAGTGCGTAGTTTGCAGGAAGGCCAAATAAAATTTTAAATTTTACTAAATGCCTTCCTGTAATTTAATTAGTGAGAAGTATTACAAAACTCTTGATATTGCTCTGCCGTCAAAAGTTTATTTATTTCAGAGTTATCTTTGATCTTGACTTTGATTAGCCACGATCCGTACGCATCTTGATTGATTTTTTCTGGTGAACCTTCAACATCGCTGTTTTTTGCAACAACTTCGCCAGTGATAGGAGCGTAAAGATCGCTCACGGATTTAATCGATTCAACAACGCCAAAAGTTGAGCCAGCTTTTAGGTCAGATCCGACATCTGGAACTTCAACGAAAACAATATCGCCCAATGCAGACTGTGCAAAATCAGTAATTCCAACAGTAATGACGTCACCTTCAACCAGGGCCCATTCATGTTCTTTTGTGTATTTAAGGTTTGCGGGAATGTTAGTCGCCATTATTTATGTCCTCCGGTTACAAACGGTTTTTTAACTAATTGAGCAGGATATGCTTTGTTTCTGATATCGATAGAAAATACTTCATCAGTTGGAGCTTTATCAATTTGAATGCGGGCCAAAGCTATACCTTTGTTAATGACTACTGACATCGTCCCCGATGTTACTTGGCCAATGACCTCATTTTTTCCATTCAATACAGGGTAACCTTCTCTTGGAATGCCTTTATCCAAAATAAGTTTAATCAATTTATATTTAGCAGGCTTAGATGCCAGCGTTTCTTTGCCAATAAATTTTATTTTTTGAGCTTTGACGGTCCATGCTAGACCTGCGTCGTAAGGATTAACCTCATCGTTGAGCTCATGACCATATAAAGGATAACAAACTTCCAGTCGCAAAACATCTCGAGCCGCTAATCCGCAGGGAACTACACCAGCAGCAATCAGGTTTCTCCAGAGATTTTTGATGGTTGTATGATGGCCAAATATCTCAAAACCATCTTCTCCCGTATAACCTGTGCGAGCGATAATAATAGGTTCTGATCCAATTTTGGTTTCGAAAACGGAGTAGTACTCCAGATCTGGTAGCTCATTTACTAAGGGACGAAGAGTTTCAAAAGATTTCGGGCCTTGAAGAGCGAGTAATGAAAAAACATTTGATAGATTCACAAAACTACAATCAAACCCTTTATGCTTCTCTTTCATCCAGTTGAAATCTTTATCGATATTAGAAGCGTTGACACAAATCATGACTCTTCCAGGGGCAAGTTTGTAGACAATTAGATCGTCTACCACTGTGCCGTCTTCACGACAGAGAGGAGAATAGATAGCTTTCCCTGTGGGAGCATTAATGATGTCATTAGTTACGAGGTAATCCGCAAAGGCTTCGGCATCTTTACCTTCGATGAAAAATTCACCCATATGGGAGACGTCAAAAACGCCGACATTATTTCTCACTGCTAGAACTTCATCTTTAACTGATGTGTACTGTACAGGCATATCCCATCCGGCAAAAGGTACAATTTTAGCACCTAATTTGACATGTTCATCATAGAGATGAGTTTTAAAGAGTTGCGACATTTTTTATCCTTTCATTTGAATTTCAGTAGCAGTGATGAGGTTTTCAATCAGTGAGACCACAGTCATTGGGCCAACACCGCCAGGAACAGGCGAAACCCCAGCGGCTACCTCAATAACGTCCGGAGCGACATCACCTGTGAGTTTTCCATTGAGCGTGTTCATGCCAACATCAATAACGTAGGTTTTTTTCCTCGGATCAATATGATTTTTAGTCACGAAGTGGGCTTTTCCAATAGCTGCGATAATGATGTCAGCATTCTGAGTTATGCTTTCAAGATCTTTTGTATGTGAGTGGGCCAAAGTCACCGTGGCGTTGAAATTGGTCAGCAGCATGGAAAGAGGTTTTCCTACAATCAGGCTTCTCCCAATTACCACAGCATGTTTACCCGCCAGCTCTACTCCATAATACTTCAGGAGATTGATCACACCCTTGGGTGTGCAGGGCAGGAGAAGTTTAAGATTAGTCGAGCCCGTATAAATAGCTTGTGTATTTTTCCCATGAAACCCATCAATGTCTTTTTTAGATGTCACTAGATTCGGTAAATCCAGCTTTTTTAGATGGTCACTAACAGGTAGCTGAATAATGATGCCATGAATGTTAGGATTATTATTGAGCTGGTCCAGGTGGGCCAAGAAATCCTGTTCAGAAATACTTGAAGGAAGTTGCAGAAGATCAAAGCTTGCTCCGACTTCCTCGCAAAGTTTTTTCTTGTTTCGGATGTAACTCAAAGAAGCTTGATTATCACCAACCAAGACAGCACTCATCGCAGGTCGAATACCCCGATTTTTCAGGCCTTCGCAGCGATGTTTTAGGTCTTTTTTGATCTCTTCAACTAATGGTTGAGCGGAGAGGATTTTGGCTGTCATAAAGTTAGCTAAACTATAATCGTTCAACTGTAAAAAGTCCTTTCTTATTTAATATTCGTGCAGTATTCGTTGCAGTCATGAAAGCAAAATTTTACATCGGTCTGGGAATGCAAATTTTTGGTCTTACTGCTGTGGGACTATGTTTTATCTCAGGTGTAAGAAATGGTGATTACGGACACTTCGAATTAGCCCAGTTGGTTGTGGGTTCTTTTGTATTCTATATCGGAAATTATCTGAAAGGTCGATCTCTCGGCTAGACGCCACATGAACTTCATGTGTACAATTTCCGTAACATGATTGTACTCGCCATTGACCCTGGTTCCGTCACCGCTGGTTATGCCCTTCTGCAACAAGACGGAAGAAAAATCACGTACATTGCTTCTGGAATTCTTCGCTTTAATAGCGCAGATGAATTCTTGCATCGGGTAAAAGATATATATGATCAAACACTTGAACTCACAGATAAGTTTTCACCAGATGAAATTGCGCTTGAATCACTGATTTTTGTTAAAAGTCCAACAGCACTTATAAAACTAGCGCAGTCTCGGGGAACAATGTTGGCAGCCTTAACCCAGAAGTATCATCAGAAAATTTTCGAGTATTCACCCAATCTGGTGAAATCCACTGTAACAGGACATGGCCACGCCGATAAAGAAGGTATCCAGAAAGTAATTCAACAGTACTTGGGAATCTCCAATTTCAAATCTCACGATGAATCAGATGCCATTGCTATCGCTCTCTGCCATCTTTTAAACAAAAATGTTCGAGCTTTAAATGTTCCTGCAATGAAAAAGCAGGCTAATAAGAAAATGGGCAATGGTTTAGCCGCATCTTTAGCTCACAAAATTAAGGAAAAGGTTATATGATTGGATATATTTCAGGCACAGTGGTTTATTCTGATTCTCAAAAATCAATTGTCCTGACCGCCCAAGGCGTGGGTTACGAAATAAGTACTGCCACTCCGATGGTACCCAATCGAGATGTTGCTTTGTTCATCTCACATATTATTCGCGAAAATGCTCAGGACCTATACGGATTTGAATCGGCTGATGACAAAAAATTCTTTGAAATGCTGTTAGATGTGAATGGTATCGGTCCAAAATCCGCTTTTTCTTTGGTCTCTCATCTTGGTGTTCAGCAAATCATTAGTGCCATCACTTTTGAAAATATCGACATCCTGAAATCTGCCCCTGGTGTTGGTAAGAAAAGTGCTGAACAAATCGTTCTTTCATTGAAAGATAAAATCTCTAAGCTGGAAATTGGTTTTGCTACCAAAGAAAAACCAATCAAGGCCGGGGCTAAAGTTAAAAATGAAAACAAGCTGGATGCTCTATTAGTTAAAGAAACATTGGCTGCCTGTCAGGGCCTGGGTTTCAAAGATCAGGACGTTTTGCCTATGATCCAGCGTCATTTGCTTGAAGGCTCGGCTTCAAGGCCAGAAGATCTTTTGAAACTCATTCTGAAAGAACTTAGGTAATTATGTCTGAAAGAATTGTGACAGGTGAGATCAATAATTCAGAAAGAGAGCAGGAAGCCCGTCTAAGACCGCAAGATTTCTCTGAATACATTGGCCAGACTAAGGTTATCGAAAATATTGACCTCATGGTGAAATCAGCTTTGATGCGAAAATCGGCTATGGACCATGTCCTTTTATCGGGTCCTCCTGGTTTAGGTAAAACATCTCTTGCTATGCTTATTTCAAAAGCTCTGGGTTCAGAATTGCATCTGGTTTCCGGGCCTGCGATTGAGAAGAAAGGTGATCTGGCCGCGGTTCTAACAAATCTTAAACCTAAAGATGTTCTGTTTATTGATGAAATCCACCGCATGCACATCACGGTAGAAGAAATTCTTTATTCGGCGATGGAAGATTTTCGACTGGATATCCTGATCGGTCAGGGAGCTTCTGCTCGTACAATGCAGATTGATTTGGCGCCGTTTACCTTAATTGGTGCTACCACTCGATCGGGTCTTCTCTCAAATCCTCTGCGCGATCGTTTCATGGCACATCTGAATTTTGATTATTATGAGCCGGAAATGCTAGCGAAAATTCTTCAGAATAACGCTCGTAAGTTGAATATTGAACTGGCCCAGGAAGCGAAGATGCAAATTGCCCGAAGGGCCCGTGGTACACCTCGTATCGCCAATCGCATCTTACGAAGAGTAAGAGACTTTGCCTTGGTTAATAACAACAGCAAGGTCGAACTTAAAGAGGTCAAAGCTGCTTTGAGTTTACTGGATATCGATGATCTGGGACTGGATTCCATGGATCGCAAAATTCTCAACGTAATGAAGAATTACTACCAAGGTGGACCAGTAGGAATAGATGCCTTATCCGCCACTCTCGGGGAAGACAAGCAGACCATCGAGGAAGTTTATGAACCATACTTACTAAAAGAGGGTCTGATCCTACGCACACCTCGCGGTCGAGTTTTGAGCGAAAAAGCTACAGGGCATTTGAATTAAGCTTGATATTCTTTGTCAGGCTTTGTACATAGAGCACAATTTTCTTCCATACAAACTCATAAAATTCGTTTATACTTGACCGAAGGACGACTTTTTATAAGGTTAGCGATGATATATCAACGTACTCTTGCCAAAGATGTGAAAGTAACTGGGATTGGGCTCCATTCGGGTAAAAAAGTTACCATGAAGCTTATTCCTCAAGATGCTGACTTTGGTATCCAATTCGTTCGTACAGATATTGCTAACGCAAAACCGATGAAAGCCAACGCCCTAACTGTGGGAACGACTGAAAATGCCACGACTTTAGGGTCTGGAATTGGGGCTATTCATACTGTTGAGCACCTACTAGGCACTCTTTATGGCCTGGGAATCAACAATGCTTTGATTGAAATTGATGGTCCAGAAGTTCCTATTATGGATGGTTCTGGCGCATCTTTTGTTTTTTTGCTGAAAGAAACGGGTATCAAAAATCTAAATAAATCCAAGAAGTTCCTGGTTATCTTGGACTCGGTTCGCGTGGAAAAAGATGGCAAGTGGGCCCAGTTTGAGCCAAGTTCCAATCTCGTTATTGACTCAACTATCAACTTCGCTCATCCAGTTATTAAAACTCAGCGTTTCAGCTTTGAATTTTCATGTGAAAACTTCATTCATGATATCGCTCGTGCCCGTACTTTTGGTTTTGCCCGTGACGTGGACATGCTTAAACGCAAAGGTCTCATCAAAGGTGGATCATTAGATAATGCAATCGTTCTGGACGATTACAAAGTGATGAACCCTGAAGGGCTACGCTTTGATAATGAGTTCGTTCGCCACAAAATCCTGGATACCATTGGTGATGTAAGCCTTCTTGGTTATGAAATCGCCGGTAAAATTACCACTTATAAGTCAGGCCACAATCTTCACAATCTTCTGTGCCGTAAGCTTTTGGAAACTCCAAGTTCTTATGAGATCGTTGCTGCTTCTGCTCTCAAAGCTGAGGTGCGTGAAGCTCATAAATTGCCGCAATTTATCACTGTAAGTCACTGATCTTTTCCCAATTCATTCCTCTTCGGGTAGGATTTTAAGACCACCAAGGAGGGAAAATGCGTTTGTTCATCGGACTCATGCTCGTTTCATTCAATTTATTCGCTGCTAACTGGAATGAACTTGAAGAAAAAACTCAATACCAACTAACCCAATCATTCCAACTGCCTCAAATCGAGCGCAGTGGCTCCCTTCTAGACATCATGAAAGGCGAGAACTTTCTTCTTACCGAAGTAACGGGTCTGGATATGATCAATGTTTCACTCTTTGTTTTCGAGTATAAAAACTGTCCGGGTCGATCAATGAAAACTGATATGGAAATCATCCCTGTAAACAACACTTCCCCTGTGGTAGAGATTGGCGCCCAAGTGATTGAAGGCTGTAAGCTTGAAATTTTCATCGAAAATAAAGATTTAATGACTAATAGTTTTTTTGAATAAGAGGATTTATGCGACTGTCCCAAGGGTACTGGCAAACTTTAAAAGAAACTCCTTCTGATGCAGATGTGGTTTCTCAGCAACTGATGATGAGAGCAGGACTCATTTATAAGACCGGTGCGGGTCTTTACACGATTCAACCGATGGCCTTTCGTACTTTGAAAAAAGTGGAGAAAATCATCCGCGAAGAATTGGATAAAATTAACTGCTTTGAAGTACAGATGCCTATGGTGACTCCTGCTGAGCTTTGGCAGGAATCTGGTCGATGGGACGCGATGGGTGGACAGATGCTTAAGGCGATCGACCGAGCCGAGAGACAAGTTTGCCTAAGCCCAACTAATGAAGAAACCGTTACCGATCTTTTTCGAAAAACGGTTACTTCTTATAAGCAGCTTCCCGTTTGTTTGTATCAAATTAATACTAAGTTTCGTGATGAAATTCGTCCTAGGTTTGGGCTTATGCGTGCCCGTGAATTTTGTATGAAAGACGGATATTCCTTTCATATGGATAAAGCCTCACTAGATAAGTTTTACGATGAAATCTATGGAGCCTACGACAATATTTTTCGGCGTATGGGACTAGAGTTTATTGCGGTGGAAGCCGACGGTGGCGCCATGGCCGGGGGTGGAGCTAAAACTCATGAGTTCCAGGTAGTTGCCGACAATGGTGAAGACTATCTGGTCTACGTTCCACGCACGAAGTTTGCGGCCAACATCGAAAAAGCGATCACGATTCGGAAAAACATCGCAACTGCTCCTGTCGGAGAGTTAACCAAGTTTTCAACTCCGAATCAGAAAACCTGTGATGAAGTCTGTGCCGCTCACGGATTTGCGATCACTCAGAGTTTGAAGTCAATTGTCATGCACACCGTGATCAATGGCAAAGATCAGTTTTTTATGGTCATGCTTCTGGGCGATGACTCTTTAAACGAAGTAAAATTCAAAAATAAAGTAAATGCAGAACATATCCGTCCAGCCCAGCAGTCTGAGTTAGAGCGCCTGGGTTTAGTCAAAGGCTTCATGGGTCCAACGACTACAGCCGAGGGCTTTAAAGTCATTTTCGATGAAGCAATTGATATGAATGCCTCATATATCGTGGGAGCTAATGAGCCTGATCACCACTTAAAAGGCTTTGTTCCAAGTCGAGATACTAAGCCTAAAAATTTCCGGGCGGACATGCGTCTGGCAAAAGAAGGCGATTTTATTGGCGAAGATCAAATCTTAATTAAAAAGGGAATTGAGGTCGGGCACGTTTTTCAACTTGGTGATAAGTACACAAAGGCTATGAAAGTGACGGTTCTGAACGATCAGGGCAAAGCCATCACACCGATCATGGGTTGTTATGGCATCGGTGTTACCCGGGTCATTGCCGCAGCTATCGAACAAAATAACGATAAAGATGGCATCGTCTGGCCAGCTTCCATCGCTCCTTATGATCTTTATTTAGGCTTCATTGGTAAGGCACCTGAATTCAAAGAAATGGTGGAGGGTATTTATAGCGAACTCAAAAAAGAAGGCCTTGAGATCCTTTTCGATGATCGTCAGCTTGGTCCAGGCCAGATGTTTAAGGACGCCGACTTGATTGGTCTTCCGATGAGAATCACTATTGGTGAGCGTGATTTCAATGCTACCGGTGAGATCGAAATTAAAATTCGCAAAACTGGCGAAACACTAAAAGTAAAAAAAGAAGAACTTCTTCCTACCATTCAGAAGAAATTAAAAGAGCTCGGCAAATGGATGTAGATTTTGAATTGATCTTTGGTCTTCATAGTATTGCAGCCGCTCTGAAGAATACGAGCCGTCAGCATGTGAGACTGGTGGCAACTGAAGAGGGCTTGAGTGAGCTTCAAAAAAAGCACCATATCAACCCTCGTCATCTCAATGTAAAAATTGAGCTGCAGTCGAGCCACGCACTCCAGGAATCTGGCAAACGACTGTGCATTGAGATGGATGTCGAATTTACGAGAGTTCCTTCACAAATCTTCCTTCAGACTTCGCCACTTCAAACCTATGACCTGAAAGAATTTCTGACCCGTCCAGATTCACGTCTTCTGGCGCTGGATCAGATAACAGATGTTCATAATGGAGCAGCTATTCTTCGATCTGCCTGTTTTTATGGTATAAACGGAGTCCTAATTCCTTCTTCGAAATCATTCGGGCTTACTCCCTCTTTTTATCGAATTGCTTCTGGAGCTACTGAATACGTAAATCTTATACGGGTGAATTCATTATCCCGTGCTGTTGGGCAACTCAATGATGCTGGCTACCTGACTGTAGGTCTGTCAGAACATTCCAGCGAGAATTTGACCCAAACCGAGTTGCGAGCATCCAAAAGAATTTGTTTGCTGCTGGGAGCCGAAGAAACAGGTCTTTCTAAT
>JBEIEO010000096.1:0-10100 GCA_040382895.1 Halobacteriovoraceae bacterium | reverse complement strand
GGAGTTAAAGAAAGGATTTTTTTAACTTCTCCTTATGTCTCTCGAAAAAAAAGCCCATCTTCTGATGGGCTTTTTTTTATCCTTTCATCAAAGCTTCATAAACAAAAGTTGCCAGTGTTCTTGCGCTAAGCATTGAAAGTGTGTCGTAAACGGGATTTAACTCATAGATTCCCATGATTGGGGCTTGTGAGTGACTCAATTGTCGATAGTTCTTCCATACCTGTTCAAGTTCTGATCGACTCAGGCCATTTCCGTTAACTGCACTTACCCCGGGCATCTCTGCACCATTTAAAGCATCAGCATCGAGGCTGAATATGACTGCGGTTTCAGGTGTTATGATCAATTGTGAGCTGATGGAATCCCATTTCTCTTCCAGAGCAATTTCATTACGCCAAACAAGATGCTGAATCCCGCGGGGAAGGGGAGTCAAGGTACTTTGGGAATTCGCAAACTCCAGCAGACCGACCTGAATTAGAGTGAAATCACCCTTACATTCAAGCGAAAATTGTCTGAATGGCGTACCTGAATGAAAATCCTCATCAGTCCTTGTGTCAGCGTGAGCATCTACGTTTATGACTATAATGTTTTTGTACTTGTGATTGAGCGCCTTCAGGAATGGGTAGATGTGGTCATGACCTCCTCCTAGGTGACAGAGAAAACCAGGAGCACTATCTCTCAGAGCAAGAGTGATTCGCTCAGCTTGCTGAATCTGAGCCGCGTGGAAATCCTTCTGCTCTTCGACTTCGCTAGCGATTTCCCATTCAGAAATTCGCTTGAATACCATCGTGGGAGAGACAGTGAGTTTTTTGAAATATGACAGGAATGATTGTGGAGCATACTTGGCTCCATTTCGGCCACCATTCCTCTGGACACCTATATCTGAAGAACTTTTCAGAAACAGAACTTCAGAAGCCTTAAGATTTGAGTTAAAAAGTGAACCGATTGATTCTTGAAATCGTTTTTGTGATTGAGTGATAGATTGCTTCGTCATAAAATGATTGAAATTCCAATGGTTAATTCTAAATGACGTTGTCAAATTTTGACTGGACTGACAAGACTTCTGTGAAATGGTTCATTATGCTCCCTACGGGGCATGAGGGGCCTTATTCCTTAAATGATCTTTTACGTAAAAAGCTCAATCCGGAAAGCAAGGTTTGGGCAGAGGGTCTTAGTGAGCCAGTAAGATTCAAATACGCTTTGGATAGTTCAGAAAAAACTTTTATTCCCGAACCCCTGGCCAGCGTACCGGAAGAGGACATCCCACCTTTGCCCCCACTTCCTCAAGAGGATGATTTCATTCCCCCTATGCCTGATGAAGTATCTCAGGTTGAATCAACTCCGAGATTCAAGGTTCCTAAAGCCGCCGGAGTCATCATTGGGAGCTTATTACTTTTTGTGTTTGGCTTACGGCAGTGGGTCCAAAGTCAGGAACAGTTTTCGATTCGCCGACATTCGCGGATGAGCCCTGCTCTCTATGGCCGCATCAGTTCTGAGCTTAAGTTCGAAGGCTGGGATAAAAAAATCTTTTTTAAAGAATATGTTCCGATGGATATGTCTCATATCTGGCTTGTGACTTCCGCTTTTCAGCACTGTGAAATAGAAGCCTTGTTCACCTCTGTAAAAGGTAAACTTCTGAGCCAGGAGGAAGAGCTCAAGGTGAGTTTCCGTTCAGAAGGTGACCTCATTGGTCACGTGGTTGAGTTCAGTCGTTTTGAATTCACGTCTGGAAATAAAATCATTCCTGGTCTTTATGAAATGGATTTAAAGGCTTCAAGATGTGAGTGGGATGGGGTCGCGGCTAAACTTGCCAACCTATTGCGCAACGTAGATGAAAGCTATGTTACCCGAATGAAAGTGGTGCTTTATCACAAGGGTAATGTTGAGTTCAACCTCCTGCTGGATAAGCTCATCCGTAAAAAGTTGGAAAATGAACTAAAAAATCAGAACCAGGAAGAACTCTTCTGGCAGGATCTTCAGCAAAAACTTCAAACTCTACTGGCGATCAGCCTACAAGTGGAGCAGTTACTACTAGATTTAGTCGAGAAAGATCCAGCTAGTTTTCAGAAAACTCTCAAGCCCAGCATCGACGCTTATACTCGCAAGTACGGATCTTTCCTCACCGGATTCGTCGTGGCCAATGAAGACTATTTTAAAGAGCTAGAGTCTGCGGGGCTTTCCAAAATGGGCCAGAAAAGAAGCTATGAATCTCTGGTAAAAATTACTGCTAAAAATGTTGGATTTGAGTCCATGAAAATCATCGAAGAATTGCAATCCATGAAAAAACCAACGAAGGCTTCTCTGAAGATCGTCCAAGGAAAAATCATTAAAAAGTTTGAGCAGATGAAAGATATCATCAACTCAAAGATCATCCAGGTGACAGAGGATCGCTCTAAGTAAGAACGGAGAGGACTTTTTCCTGAGAGGCCGTAAATTTCTCAGTCAAAACAGGACCATTCTCTTCTAGCTTTAATTTGGCTCCCCAGATGTTCATATCATGTTCAAACACCATGGTTTTATTACTACCTGAAATGAATTCATAAAATTCACGTTTGTCCATTGTGGTCTGTCCGGGAGCAATGTCATAACCCATCACCCAGGGAATCGGGACATGATGGGTGGTCGGAACCAGGTCTGCCATATAAATAAATTTCTCATCGTAGGCATGCATCAAATGAGGAGTATGTCCGTAAGAGCATCGAAACCAGATTTTATCGGCCCCATCTTCCAGCAATAAACCCTCTTGACCATCCACCCAATGGACCAAACCTTTTTTGGCGGCATCTTCAATTAATTGTTGGAAGTATTGGGAGTGAAAAGAGCCGGCGTCTCTTTCAGTTGGGTTTAAAGCATAGTCATAATGTTGACGGTGGATATGTAAGAGGGCGTTGGGGAAAACAGCTTGATGTGGATGATCCTGACCCAGTCCGCCTACGTGATCAAAATGCAGATGCGAGACAATCAAGTCCGTAATGTCAGAGGGGTTCAGGTTGAACTGTTCTTTAAGGATTTTAATCAGGGGATTCCTATCGCCCTTGACTCCAAAGCGGTCATCAAACTTTTCGCCATGATAATCTCCGATACCGGTATCAATGAGAATATTGCGTCGAGTAGTCTGGATGAACATGACACGCAGACTCAACTGAATGCGATTTTGATCATCGGCAGGGATGGCCTTAGACCAAAGTGGTTTTGGAATAATTCCAAACATGGCGCCACCATCGAGTTTGAAGACTGCCGGATGGAGAACGTAATATTTTTTCATAACACCTCGCGCGTTTTTTCAACTCCACTTTTGATTGATAGAGCCCGATAAATGCCTATAATGTCCAGCATATCTTTTTTTATTCTGGTTTTTTTAAGGAGAGCCTATGAACGTTCATGAGTACCAGGCCAAAGAACTGATGCGACAGTTTGGCATCAATGTCTTAAAAGGCGGCGTTGCTAATACTCCAGCTGAAGCTGTAGAAGTGGCAAAGAAACTTGATACCAAGGTTTGGGTTGTCAAAGCTCAGATCCATGCTGGTGGACGTGGTAAAGGCGGCGGCGTAAAGCTTGCAAAGTCGATCGAAGAAGTTGAAAAGCTTTCAAAAGAAATTCTGGGCATGCAGCTCGTGACTCACCAAACTGGTCCTGAAGGTAAGAAAGTTCTAAAAGTTTTAATCGAGCAGGGTTGTGACATCGATCACGAGTACTACTGCGGTATCGTTCTTGATCGCTCAGTTGGGAAACTGGCTTTCATGGTTTCAACTGAAGGTGGTATGGATATCGAGAAAGTGGCTCACGATACTCCGGAAAAAATCATCAAGGCACATATCAATCCAGCGACTGGCTTCACACCAGCTGTTGGTCGTAAACTTGGTTACGCTCTCGGACTTAAGGGCGAAACACTTAATAAGGCGATCAAGTTCTTTGAAGGCCTTTATAATCTTTACGTTCAGAAAGACTGCTCAATTGCAGAAATTAACCCGTTGGTTACTACCAAGCAGGGTGATGTTCTTGCTCTGGATGGTAAATTGAACTTCGATGACAACGCCCTTTTCCGTCATCCGGAAATTGAAGCGATGAGAGATATCACTGAAGAGTCGGCTCAGGAACTAGAAGCCGGGAAATATGGCCTTTCTTATATCTCCTTGGATGGAAACATCGGCTGTCTTGTGAATGGAGCTGGTCTTGCTATGGGGACTCTGGACATCTTGAAGCTTCACGGTGGAACACCTGCGAACTTCCTGGACGTAGGGGGTGGAGCAACGAAAGAAACAGTACAGAAAGCATTTTCAATCATCCTTCAGGATAAAAACGTTAAGGCTATCCTGGTAAACATCTTCGGTGGAATCATGAAGTGTGACATCATCGCCAACGGTGTTGTTGATGCTGCTAAAGAAATGGGTCTTCAGGTTCCTCTTGTTGTAAGACTGGAAGGTACTAACGTTGCCCTTGGTAAAAAAATCCTCAGCGAATCTGGTCTGAAGATTACTGCTGCTAATGATCTTGCTGATGCTGCTCAAAAAGCAGTCGCTGCCGCTAAAGGAGCTAAATAATATGGCTATTTTAATTAACCGTAATACCAAACTCATCACCATCGGCTTAACTGGTAAACAAGGTACTTTTCATACTCTTCAATCTCGTGACTACGGAACAAACGTTGTCGGCGGGGTGACTCCTGGTAAAGGCGGCACAGTTCATGAAGGTATTCCTGTCTTCAATACAACTTACGAAGCCGTTAAAGAAACTGGTGCCAATGCTGCTATGGTTTTTGTTCCGCCTGCATACGCTGCGGATTCAATCCTTGAGTGTATCGACGCTGAGATTCCTCTCATCATTGCTATCACTGAGGGTATTCCTGTAGGAGATATGATTAAAGTTAAGTCAGCACTACAGGGGTCTAAATCTCGTCTGATCGGTCCTAACTGTCCGGGTGTTATCACTCCGGGGGAGTGTAAGATCGGAATTATGCCTGGCCACATCCATATGCCAGGAAACGTGGGAGTTATCTCTCGTTCTGGTACTTTGACTTACGAAGCTGTTTTCCAGCTTACTCAGCGTGAGATCGGTCAATCTACTTGCGTAGGTATCGGTGGTGACCCGGTTAACGGCACAAACTTCATCGACGTTCTGGAAATGTTTGAAAAAGACCCTGATACCAAGGCCGTGATTATGATCGGTGAGATCGGTGGTACAGCTGAAACCGACGCTGCTCGTTGGATTAAGAAAAATATGACAAAACCTGTGGTGAGCTTCATTGCTGGTGCAGCTGCTCCAAAAGGCAAGCGGATGGGTCATGCCGGTGCAATTATCTCCGGTGCTGATGATTCAGCCGAAGCTAAGTTCAAGATTCTTCAGGAGTGCGGTGTAACAATTGCAAGATCTCCAGCAGAACTTGGACAAAAAGTCGCAGAAGTATTAAAGAAGTAAGACCGAATAAATTTAAGGAGCACTAACATGGCTATCGAAAAAACATTTTCTATCATTAAACCGAACTCAACTCTTGATAACAATATCGGGAATATCATCGCTCACTTCGAAAAGAACGGTCTTCGTATCGCTGCTGCTAAGTTTGCTAAACTTTCTAAAGAGAAAGCTGAAGGCTTCTATATCGAACACAAAGAGCGTCCTTTCTTCGGCGAACTGGTTAACTTCATGACTTCTGGCCCAGTTATGTTGATGGTTCTTGAAGGTGAAAACGCAGTTGCTAAAAACCGCGAGCTGATGGGTGCAACGAACCCAGCTAACGCTGCTGAAGGCACAATCCGCAAGCTTTACGCTAAGTCTGTTGGCGAGAACTCAGTTCACGGATCTGACTCTGCGACAGCTGCTGAAAGAGAAATCGCTTACTTCTTTGAGAAGCACGAAATCTCAAATCGTTTCTAAATCTGATCAAATAGTTTTTCTAAAGAAGCCCCGCAAAGAGCGGGGCTTTTCATTTTAAAGCAATTCACTCATCGAATCGCCGCTAACTCTGGCGCAAGCTCATCCAAAAATCTCACCTTTCAGTTCCATTGATTATGACTTCTGGGAAATGCCTCTCTAATATTTTTTCTAACAGTGGATCGTTCTTACGACACGAAAAAAGGGGAGAATATGAAAAAGACTTTAGTCGTGGGCCTTGCCCTTCTTACAAGTTCCGCCTTCGCTCAGTCCTATGATTCGTCAAACTCACAGATGAATAACACTGATTATTCAGCCATGGATTCTCGAAACAGGGAGGAGACTGGTTCTCGGATGGGTGACAATACACTTCAGCTCGCCGAAGCTGGGAGTCGTCACATGTTTGAGTTTAACATCGACTCAATATTAGCTGCGGCCATCTCCTTTGATAAGATCAAGACCGAGGGACAGGATTCTGACAATGACACTAACTATGACTTGTCCTTGAACTACTTCTATGGTGTGCATCCAAACCTACAAGTCGGTTTCCGGTTTGATTATTTCAAGGGTCTGGGTGCCGTTGAAGACATCGAAACCATGGGGCTGGATGTCGGTGGTTACTGGAATTTTGATGAGGACTTTTCACGTGCTCTCTTTTTAGGTGGTTTCGTAGGGGCTGGCTGGGCACAACAGTTTGGTAATGATGCTTCTCGTGATGATCTAAGAACTGCGTCGCTTTCGGTTGGTAAACGTTTCCCACTGGATCACTGGGGCATTAAGCATGTGACATGGACTCCTGAGCTTGCGATGAAATTCATCAACTCAACGACTGATGAATCGATCGATTATCAGCAGTCACTCCAGCTCCGAATCCTGCAATTCTCAGTCTTGTTTTAAATCAAAAGGGCTCCTCTTCGGAGCCCTTTTTCTACATTCCTTTAATTAACTTTCTAATTTTTTCCTGAAGGTTTCTCACTCCCAGCACATGCTGGTCCCGCTCCATCATAAGCTGAGTGGCCATGCCGATCCGGTCATTCTCAATGCTGATGCGGATGGATTCATTTATTTCTTCTAAATAAATTTTCAGTGTAGATTCCTGATGTTCCATAGTTTCCTGTAACTCTGTCTTGGAGATACCTTTTGTATTGTCAGCTTCTACGCATAGGATGATATCTTCCAGACGCTGAAGATAGAGCATCTTCAAGGCAATAGCGTGATCCTCACCCCGCATTTCACCCCGGTCAAAACGATCGTTCACTTCCTGAACCAAACTATCATTAGAACTCAGGTTACAGGTTTGAGATTGGGCAAAGGCCTGGAAAGAAACAAGGAATAGGGCGATCACTAGACCGAATTTCATGAAAACTCCTTATATAAATGTTTTCTATAATAGACGGCAATTCCAGTAAAGCCTTGTAACCCTCTTCTCTTGAGGGTATTTTTTATAGGCTCAAGGCGCTTAAGATTGTCTCTAAGTTATTGATTGCTATGTAATATTTTCAATCCCATGGAGATTATGACGCTTTTGCGTTATAAAGAAGGGGCAATATGCCTTTTTAAGGGAGTTCTCATGTTTAATTTAGGCGACCACGTTGTATGTCCGGGCCACGGTGTTGGCCAGATCTGCAGCGTAGAAACTAAAGAATTGAATGGTGAGCCAAAAAGCTTTTACATCATCAAAGTCATCTCTAACGGAATGAAAGTCATGATTCCGGTGGATTCTAAAGAAGGTGTTCGCGCTCTGATGCCTTCGACTGAAATCAATGGTGTATTTGAATTATTGAAAGATCAGAATGTGAAAGTCGATATGTCTACGTGGAACCGCCGTCATCGTGAATACACGTTGAAAGTTAAGACTGGTTCATTACTGGAAATCGCGGATGTCCTTCGCCAGCTGTTGCTTCTGAAAATGACTAAAAAGTTATCTTTCGGAGAGCGTAAAATGCTGGATCAATGTAAAGACTTGATCGTTAAAGAGATTGCGCTATCGACTGGGTCTCCAGAAGGTACAATTTCTGAGAAAATTGACTCTCTTTACACCTAAAAATTAACAAACCTCCTCCCTGAGTGTATTCTCTTCCTCATCACTAATGAGGAGCCTCCATCATGTCGAACGTACGCGTAAGATTCGCCCCATCTCCTACAGGTTATCTCCATATTGGAGGGGCAAGAACTGCTCTGTATAACTATCTGTATGCCAAAGCCACTGGCGGAACTTTTATCCTTAGAATTGAAGACACTGATCTGGAGCGCTCCAACGCTGAGTACGAAAAACTTCAGATCGATGATCTTAAGTGGCTAGGCATTCATCATGATGAAGGTCCGGATAAGCCAAATCCTAAATATGGCCTTTATCGGCAGTCCGAGCGTTTAGACATCTATATGAAGTACGCCCAGCAATTGATCGATAAAGGTCAAGCCTACTATGACTTTTGTACTGAAGAAGAGCTGGAAGCGATGAAAGCGAAAGCTGAAGTTGAAGGCGGAGATCCTCACTACAGTGGAAAATGGAGAGAGTCAGCTCATTGGGATGAAGCTAAAAAACGTGTAGCAGCCGGTGAAAAAACGGCTATTCGTTTTAAGGCCCCTAAAAAGTCCTTTGAGCTAAATGATAAAGTGAAAGGCAAAGTCGTTTATCCTGACAACATGGTAGGGGATTTTGTGATCATGCGATCAAACGGTCTTCCTACCTACAATTACTGCTGCGTAATTGACGATATGTTGATGGATATCTCTCACGTTATTCGGGGAGAAGATCACCTCAACAATACTGTCCGTCAGCTAATGATCTATGAAGCTCTGGGAGCCAAGCTACCGGAGTTCGCTCACGTTTCACTTCTGATTGGTCATGATCGTCAGAAACTTTCTAAGCGCCACGGAGCTACTTCCGTTAATCTTTACCGGAATGAGCACTACCTGCCAGAAGCAATGTGTAACTATCTTTGTCTTCTTGGCTGGTCTCACCCGGATGAAAAAGACATTTTTGAAAAATCGGATCTATTCAGCATTTTTAGTCTCGAGCGCTTCTCGGCTCACCCAGCTATGTACGATCTGGAAAAGCTTAAGTGGGTTAATGGCGAACATCTTAAGAAGTTAAGCAATCCTGATCTCATCTCATTGATTGAGAAAGAACCAGAAACAGACTACTTCTCAAAGCAAACTCCAGAGTGGAAAAATGCGTGTGTAGATCTTCTAAAAAAATACGCTGTCTTCACTACTGATTTTCCAAAACTCGTTAATGAGCTGATTCTGAATGAAAATCCGGAAATGACTGATCCACTAAAAGAAATTATGGGTTGGGAAACCACTCCCAAAATCATATCTTATATCGCAGGCGAGCTGGACAAAGTGAATTCGTCTTACCTGACCGAAGCTGAGTTGAATGTCTGGATGGATCATGTGAAAAAAGACATGGCCGTAAAGGGGAAGCCACTTTTTCAGGGAGTGCGTGCTGCTTTGACCGGACACGATCATGGACCTGATTTAAAATTTCTTATTCCACTTACCCCAGTGACTGTCCTGAAAAAACGTGTCGCTCAATTAAAAGCTTAAGGATTCTTCATGGCCCGGGAAATTAAAATCCATAATAACCTTACTCGCAAGAAAGAGACTTTCGTTCCTATCGAAGCAGGCAAGGTAAAATTTTATTCCTGCGGACCAACCACCTACGATTTTCTTCACATTGGCAATGCCCGCGCACTGGTCGTTGGTGATCTGTTTAACCGGGTTTTAAAATCTTTTGGCTATGATGTCACCTTCGTGCGCAACTACACCGATGTGGATGATAAGATCATTGATCGAGCAAAAGAATTAAAGCGCGATGCCATTGAGCACGCAGCGATTTTTGTTAAAGAATGTGAAACTGACATGAATTCCCTCGGGATGATGCCGGCTTCTCACACCCCAAAAGTTTCTGAAACGATGCCTGAGATCATTGATATGATCCAGGACATTATCAAGAATGGTTCTGGATATGTGGTGGATGGTGAAGTGTTTTTTAACGTTCCATCCTTCAGTGAATACGGAAAGCTTTCTAAAAAAGATCTCGATTCCCTTCAGCATGGGGTGAGAGTTGAAGTGGATTCTCGAAAAAAACATCCATCAGATTTTGTCCTCTGGAAGCCTGCTAAAGCAGGAGAGCCTGCCTGGGATTCTCCTTGGGGTAAAGGACGACCTGGTTGGCACATTGAATGTTCGGCCATGGCAAAAAAGTTTTTAGGCAATACACTGGATCT
>JBEIEO010000095.1:0-10117 GCA_040382895.1 Halobacteriovoraceae bacterium | reverse complement strand
GCTGGTACACCCGTTTATACCTATCGCAAGGTAGGAATCATGGCGCTTCCGGTTGGCAAAACACTTTGGGACCTTGCCCTTCACTCAGAAATTTCTCAGACGGATCAGATGGTAGGATTTAGGATCATCCTGGTTCGATTCCTTTCTCAGGCGCTGGCAGATCAGGGAGTGTTGAGTTACTGGGGAACAGTACGTGATGAATCACTCATCGTCATGAAGCAGCTTCAATCATTCGGAGAAGCCGTTTTTGTGGATTGGAATAAAAAAGTTTTATTTTCTAATGGTGGTGAAATAAAACTTAACAATCATCTAAAAATTCTGCGCAAAGATAAAGATTTCAGCAACCCAGGTTCCATGAACCGGGAAGAAATCATCAGCTTTTTAAGTGTCAGCACCTGCCTTTTAACTTTTCACGGAATCACTCCAGCGATGAAAAGATCTATCATTGAAATGAGTGCCAATGTGACAGCTAGCTATTCCGTATCCGAAAGCAACCTCAATCTGTAGTTGTCTTCACCCAGCTAGTCCGTTAAGCTTAGGATTATGAATCAAGAATGGATTGACCCAGTTATTTTCTCTTTAGGCCCTTTTCAAGTCCGCTGGTATGGCGCGATGTATGTCCTAGGCTTTTTAGTCGGTGGCTTCATCCTTAAATATCTTGCGGAGAAAAAATTCTGGCCGCTTCCAAAAGAAGCGATAGATAAGTACATCACATGGTTGATTGTCGGGATGTTTCTAGGTGCGCGCCTCTTCTATGTCTTCCTCTATAACTGGGAGTACTACTCGGTTAACCCTGCTGATATGTTTGCCGTTTGGAAAGGTGGATTGAGTTTCCACGGTGCTGTTTTTGGTATGTGTATAGCCACATGGTTATTTGCCAAAAAAAACAATCTGCATTTTTTTCAGATTGCCGATTGCATGGCGGTGGCGGGGTCTCCTGGATTATTTTTTGGTCGCATGGGGAACTTCATCAACGGGGAACTGTACGGTCGTGTTACTGATTCCTGGGCCGGTGTAACATTCCCCGGTGCCGGACCTTTTCCGCGTCATCCTTCTCAATTGTATGAGGGTGTGCTTGAGGGAATTGTTCTATTCTTTATTCTTTTTGCCATTCATAAGCGAGAGCGTTTCTACGGAGTGGTGAGTTCTGCATTCCTGGTAGGCTATGGAACTTTTCGATTTATTGTAGAGTTTTTCCGCGAACCAGATGCTCAGCTTGGATATTATTTTGGCTATTTCACTATGGGTCAGATTCTATGTCTCTTGATGTTACCTGCTGCCTATATCATGTTGTTGTATGCAAAAAAAATGGCCATCAAAAACCCACTTATTCCCACTAGAACTTAGGTACTGATTCTTTTAGGGTTTGCATCAGGGGCTTATAGGCCCCTTCTTCTTTTGTGTGAACAGCATAGAAGATCGGGAAGCAAGTGATGGTGCAGGCCGCCGAATAAACGTAAGTCAGTTCATTTTTATTCCATCGATAAACGGCTTCTTCCTGAACTCTTTTATAGTAATCTTGTTTACCCAGTCTGTTGATGAGTGATTGAAAAAAAATATCATGCAGAAAATAACTTGGTAGTTTGGCAAAAAAATCTAGAACCTTTCCCTCTCTCACCTGAACGATCACTGGAAACTTGTAGCGGATATGCGCCACATAGTATTTCAGGGTTTGAATACCATTGTTGTCATTCATAACTTCTGCCTTTCCATACTTCTTATTCAGGTCATCAACACTCTTTTTGGGAAAAAAATCTGCCAGGGTATCCAGGCTGAAATTGTAATTTGGTGCTTCAACCTTAGCGTTTAAAGGTTGAAACATCAGTGTGAGGCATGGCAAAATGAAAAGGAGTCTGAACATTTTTTGATTTTAACACAATGACGAAGACGGATGTCTTTCTTCGTAGTTGACCTTTTTGCTTTTTTATTTCTTTGGTAAAGACGCAACTGGTCCTATGAGATGAGTCTTTCAAGTTGTTGATTATATAGTTAGGTTATGCCGTCGGGACAACAAATTTTGCCCCCGCTTGTATGGCAGTTGAGATGGTTTATGCTTTTTATAGGAAGTATCCTTCTTACTTCTGAATTGATTAAGGACGTTAAGATGATAATCAAGATGGCACTCATGCCGCTCGTACTGGCCCTGTTTGTTACTTCGTGTTCGATGGTTAAGAAGAAGAAGTCCACTAAACATTCTTATAATCCTACCATTGCCGAACAAGCTGAGTATTACCGCGTTCAAGAACATCTTATTGAGAAAGATCTCCCTAATTGCAGAGGCTGTATCCATGGATCGGCCCACGAAAAAACATTCACTGCTCCTTTAAATGTGTATCAAATCGAGTCTGATGCAGTAGCTGATTTAGGTCTTAAAAATACAAAATTTGATATTCCTGTTACCTGGAATAAACAAGTGGCCAGGTGGGTGAAGTTTTTCACTGGCAAAGGTCGTCGTCATTTCATCAATTACACTCAGAGAGCAGGTCGATACGCTCCGGTTCTATCTAAGATCATGGCCGACAATGGTCTTCCTCGCGATTTGATCTATCTTGCCATGGCCGAATCTGGATTTCAGAACCACGCACGTTCATGGGCAAAAGCTGTTGGTCCTTGGCAATTCATGCCATACACCGGCCGCAAATTCGGTTTAAATATTGATTGGTATGTTGATGAGAGAAGAGATCCTCTCAAAGCATCAATTGCAGCAGCTAACTATTTAAAGACACTCCATAACCTTTTTGGGTCTTGGGAACTAGCAGCAGCTGGTTACAATGCCGGAGAAGGGAAAGTGGGACGTGCTATTCGCATGTATCGCACCAAAGATTTCTGGAAGCTGACAAAAGGTCGCTATCTTCGTCCTGAAACTAAGAACTATGTTCCTAAGATCATGGCGCTGGCTATTATTGGAAAAAACCTGGAAGTTTTCGGTTTCAAAGATGAAGTGAAGTTTGATCAGGCCCTGGACTATGAAGAGATCATGGTGAAAGGTAATGCTGATCTGTACGAAGTTGCTGAAGCTCTGGAGTTAGATTTTGAAGAAGTAAAACGCTACAACCCGGAAATCGTCCGTTGGCAAACTCCTCCTTACCTTGAGACGTATCCACTTCGTGTTCCAGTTGGCGCGAAAGATGCTTGGGATGAGTTCAAAGATAAAGACGCAGTGGTTGCTGATAACTTCAAAACTTACGTAACACCTGGATCGTCTTCTATTAATCAGATCTCTAAAAAGTTCAAAGTACCAGTTAACGTTCTGGCCGATCTGAATCCTGACTTGGAAGAAAGTTCACAGCTTTCACCAAAAACAGTGGTTCATTTGCCTTTCCGTGAAGATCATTCATTAGATGCAAAGATGTATGCTGATATTTACGAAAAACCGACTCGCAAAGTGGCTAAAAAGCGCACTTATGGTCGCATGATCAGTTCGTACATGAAGAAAGGTAAGCGTATTCGTAACCCATCAGTCTATTACACAGTAAAACGTGGTGATACGCTGTGGAGAGTAGCGCAGAAGACGGGTGTTCCGATGAGCACAATTATTCGCACCAATGCCCACATTGTGAAACGTCGCCAGATCCTTCCTGGGGATAAATTGGCGATAAGATAAACAAAATCCATCAATAACTTGATAAGTTTTCTCAAAAACCCACTCGCCAGAGTGGGTTTTTACTTTTATGCTTTTGGTATATGAGTTTTGGATTACTTAAGCATTTCAAGGATCGACCTAAGGGCTATCAGGAAAACCATGAGGCCAATTTCGTTCCGCATGTGATTCTGGGCTTTGACCTTGGATCTGTGCTGAAGTTGATGGACCTGCGTAAGGACCAGCCTGCTGAAAATATCCGCCTGATTTCTCCTCGTCTTATTAATAAGAAATACCTACTTGAGACCTATCAATACGGCGTGAGCCAGATCCGTTCTCAGGAAGCCGTAACTGAAATCTATAAGCATCATTTTAATGCCCGCATTTTGCCTCAGAAAAATGAACCTCAGTTCTATAAAGACGGTAAGTTTCATGATTTCGGTGGCCGCGCGAAGCCGATGGATCTGCAGGAAGGAGAGCATTTCTTTCTGACCAAAGGTTACCATCTGGATATCGCCTCACTTTTCAATCCGGAAGACTGGGAAAATCTAGATCAGATCCTGAATAAGCATCTGGAGATTAGAATCGTTGAAGGCATTGAAAAACATCAGGTAAAAGATCTGGTAGAAAAAGAAGAGTGGCTGCTCACTTTCAAGGATTTCAAAAAGATTACCTGTGAGAATCTTTATCTATCTCTTTCTCCGAAAAAATTCCTCAATCATTTGAAGAATAAAGACACAATGACTCCGGATGTGATTGATCTGTGTTCATCAACTCGTATTCAGGGTGCTATGTCCATTACATGGCTCATGAAAAAGCCAATGTCTCAGGAAGAGAGAACTTTCTTCATTCCTCAGAGCATGACTCATGAATGGGGACATTTCATCGTTGAGTTCGAGAACACCAGTGAAGGTCAGCTTTGTCATGGGCTGTTTCTAGTGCATGAAGAAGAGCCACAGACGGAAGATCTGGCTTCTAAAATCAAGCTCATGAAGCGAGTGCTTGAAAGAGTATTCCCAGATTTCGAAAATCAGATCCACAAAGAATACATCCGCTTTGATGAAGACATGTTTATTTCTGAAATTAAGGACAATTTGATCGAGCAGATTGGCTTTGATTATCCTACCTTAAAGTTCATGGGTCAGATGTCACCTATGAAGCCACAGTTTGCCCAGGAGAAGTTTCTGGCCAGAGTTCTACTTAGCTAGTTAATCATTTTATATATACCCTTTTACCTCTACAGGAGAACCCATGAAGCTGTTTATCGCTTTTGTTGTTTCGATGCTCTCTGTTTCTGCTTTCGCTCAGTCTAAGATCATCTCAGTTGATGCTCTTGATCTTTCCTACACTGGTGCACTTTCTTTCAAGCACGATGAAGGTAAAGACGATGATCGCGATGTAACGACTTTCAAAATCAATCTGAACTATGCTCAGAATCTTGATCAGTACGTTGGCTTGATGTGGAAAGCACAGGCTTACTGGAACCGTATAGACTCTGACTTCGGCAACCGTGATACGCTTGAATCTACATTCGGTGGCGCCGCTGGATTACTTTATAATTTCCAGGCCGAAGACATCAAAAACTCCATCTTCGCAGGTGTTAACGTTGGACTTGAAAGAGCTACTTACGAGTTCGCTGGTGCTGATGACGAGGCCGGTTTCAACATTTTCACAACCCTCGATGCCGGTAAAAGATGGGATCTTGGCAGTTATTCAGTAGCAAATATTTCATATGCCCCTACAGTCTCATTGCTTCTTAAAAGATATGGGGGCGATATTCGTGATGAGTACTTTATGAACTCACGCGAGATCAGATTTAATTTCTTAAAATTCGATATCCTCTTCTAATCGAAAGAAAATTTTATGTGTTTGAAGGCCACCTTCGGGTGGCTTTTTTTATTATTGTAGGGGCACTAAACGTCAAAGAACTGTCACTCATCGGACCTGAGAGAAAACTTCGGAAAATTCCGATTGGAAAAAAAGCTGTTGCCAAAGATGCAGCAGTTGAAGACACTTTTAGTAACATAAAATTAAAGCTTCACTTTCGCTCAACCATGAATACGAATGACTAGAAGTCATTTTTGAAAAAGGAGATTTCATGAAAAAGCAAATCGTACTTGGACTTGGACTAGCTGTTATCGCTGCTCCAGCTCTTGCATCTAAGGCTCGTCTACAGGCTCTAGGTGAAGATGTTAACGGATCATTCTATGTTAATGACAACCGTAACATTTTCCTTAACGCTGCTCAGGTTAACAACCACAAAGATCTAGTAACTTTCGAGTGGGGTAACACTGGTACACTGACAGACTCAACTTCTACTCCACGCGCTGAAGGCGGTCTTTTCAAGTCTCACGGTAACCTTGTTTACGGTCTGTACCTTGGTTCTGAATCAAACACTTCTAACGGTTTCCGCGCTCTTTCTTCAGCTGCTGTTGAAGAAGAAAACAACATCGACCTATTCGTGGGTGGCGATGCTGGTCTGAAATGGGGTGCAAACGTAACTTATTCAAAGTCTGCTGACGATGAGACAAACGGAGATGCTAACCAGTCTGCTATGCGTACACGTTTCGGCGTAATTGCTGGCGACATCGAAGGTTGGGCTAACATCAATATCTCAAACAAAGCTGAAGACGCTGCTGGTGATGAGTTCGAAGGCAAGCTTGGTTATAAAGTTGGTGCTGTTTACCACCTTAACGACTACAACCTATTCGCTGACTACCAGTCTCTCGAGGGTGAAGCTGACGGTACTGAAGAAGGTGACCTGAAGTCTACTCAGCTCCAGGTTGGTGCTGGTAAAGCTTCAAAGCTTAACGACAAAGCTACTCTTTTCACTAAGCTTCAGCTTACAAACACTAAAGTTGATACTGCTGATGTAACTGGTGGCGAAGATACAAAAACTAACGCAGTTCCAGTAACAATCGGTCTTGAGTACGATGCAGCTTCTTGGCTTGTTCTTCGTACATCTGTTGCCCAGAATCTCTGGTCATCTCAAGATGTTGACGGTGACAAGCGCACTGTAGCTGAAACAACAACAGTAAACGCTGGTGCAACTCTGAAGTTCGGCGAACTTTCTGTTGACGGTGTAATCGGTAACGGTGCTAACGATGCTAACGCTTCTGGCGACAACACTGCTACTGGTAACGGTAACCTACGTACAGACAACCTAATGTCTCGTGTTTCTATGACTTACCGTTTCTAATCTCATAAAAGATTAAAACCTGAAGGGGCTGGAGAAATCCGGCCCCTTTTTTATTCGCTCTCATCTTGCGTCATCGCCCTTAGTCCCAAAACGAACCCACCTCAACTCAGCTAATTGTCAGGAAAATCCGCTAGGAATCCTCCGACTCTATCAGTACAATTTCTAGCAACCACAAGGAGTGTCTCGATGAAAAAGTTTCTTGCTGTCGCAGCGGTACTTTCCGTTACTTCAGTCAACGCAGCAAATGTGAAATTCGGTGATCTTAACTATTTCTTCAAGCAAGGACAGGCCAATCTTAAATCAGATTTCGATCTTTCTCGTGAAGACACACGTGAAGATGGTAACCGTTTGGAAGTTGAAGGCTACACTCTTACTAATAAATTAACTTATGGTGTAATGGACAACCTTAACGTATTCGTTGGTCTGAATTATTTGTTCCAAATGGATACAAATCCAGCGACAGCTGAAACGTCTGAAGATAATGGCATCCAGAATCCCATTCTTGGAGCTGATTTGCGCGTAATGAATCAGGGCAATGCTGGGTTCAATCTCGATGTTGGTGCTGTTATTGATTACAACTTAATGGATAGCGAAGTCGCTGAAGCTGGCAAAGAAAATGGAAATCAGCCTTCTCATTTCTACTCTCATAATGGTGATCCACGTTCTTCATTAGGTGTGAATGCTCGCTTGGGTAAGAAATGGGATGAGGCCAATGAGTTCTACACTCTGGCAGCTGTTACATATAATCTTTCTGGCGAACAAGAAGACATGGCTACTGCTAAAGCTGTAGAGTACGATGGCTCATTAGATATGAAATTGGGTGCGTTCTATCAGTATCGCCCAGTGAATGAATTCATGATGACTCTTGGTCTGACTGGTACACGTTTCGGAGAAGTTCAGGGCGAGAACAATGGTTCTGACTTCACAATTGCTGATCACATCGATTTTCAGTTCACCTTCAATGCAAAATATCTGATTACAGATACATTCATTGCTAAGTTCAACTACTCTCAAGATCGTCGCGATGAGTACGATGTTGAGTTCGACGGCCAGGCTGACAGCGAATTCGCACGCCGTCGTGGTAACTCTTATGGCGTTGGTATCGACTGGTTATTTTAATTTAATCTCTCTTACTGGCCAGAAGGTGTTTCATGCTTTCTGGCCAGGATCTTCCTGATCATCACTTCTTTATCCCAGTCCACATTTAGCTCTTCCATTAACTTCTCAAGCAAACTGATCTTTTCTTCAACTTCTGAAAGCTGTTCCATTAATTGATTAGAGTAACGAATCACCATAAATCCCTCCGGCTAATTCAATTGTAACCAAGATGTTTGATGTATCAAACAAAAACTTTAGTTATCAAACTATCTTATGGCTTTTCAGGTACTTAACATGTTGTTTAAACTAGAGAGATGAAAAAGAAATCCTTTGTTCACTCTTGGGGTCGTAAGATGTTTTTTGGTGCGGGTTGGGCCCTCACCAGCATTGTGGCCCTTAATTATTTTCAAAGCATGATCCTGCCGCAGAGTTTTTCAGGTTGGATCTACTTTCTCACAACTTTCGTCGGTCACTATGGCCTTCTTATTTCGTTGTTATACTTTCTTTTATATTGCCCGATCACTCTTATCTTCCCTACGTATTACGTCTCAAGGATCTGGTCGATCACTTTATTGTTATCACTTAATCTATTCATCTTTCTTGATAGCTATTTATTCTCCAAGTATCGATTTCATGCCAATTCGTTTCTCGCCGAATTTTTGCGCGATGATCCAGGTGCTTTCGGCTTCACGCCTCTGAAGTGGACCCTCCTTGCTGCTGTGACTTTAGTTACTCTGGTCGTTCTCTGGATTCGAGGTGAGCGACTTTGGCGAAGCATGCAGTCTCGCTTTAGTAACCCGGTTAAAAATTGGTACCTGGTTGTGATTGTTATTTGCCTGGGTATCAGCCATTCCATGCATATGTATAGTGATGCCAGTGGAACCCAGTCTCTGCATCGTCTCTCTCAATTATTCCCGCTTCACTTCCCACTGACGGGAAGGAGCATGCTTAAGGAGCAAGGAATTTTGCCAGAGCAGAAAGCCGCAGGGAAACTTGGGTATAAGGATTTTTACTACCCAACCAAAGAGTTGAAGTGTCAGATAAAGCAGCCCAAAAACATTCTGCTCATCGTGCTTGAGAATTGGGGAGGTACGATTTCAGAGACAGAAATGCCAAAGCTGTTTCATTATAAGTCGCATGGTTTGACTTTCGAAAATCATTACAGCGGTGGCGATAATTCGACTGAGGGTCTATTTTCACTGATGTACTCACTTCCACCGGTATACATTCCATCTGTTTATCATGCTGGCCAGGAACCTGCTTTCCTGTCGCTTTTAAAGTCAGCGCATTTTGAAATGGACTTCTATTCTACTCAGCAGAATTCTCCCCTTAAAAAGTGGCTAAATGTTGAGGAGAAAAATCCATCCACTATCCCGTCACAATTATCAGTGCGAGAAGAGATGGCATCGATAAATCCTTTATTTATGTATGTTTATCTTAATGCTGCATCCAGTACTGAAAATGAAAAATCTATCGCAATCATTCTGGAAGAATTTCATCGCCAGGGTTTAATTTCAAAATCGATTATTGTTATTACGGGATCCACAGGTGAATCGGTAGCTGAAAATCCAAATAAGTTAAAAACCAATCTGATGATATTCTGGCCAGGAAAAGAGAAGGGAAGTATCTCGCATCATACATCTCACTATGACCTACTGCCGACCATTATGCAGGAAGATTGGAAATGTAAAAATCCTATATCTGATTACAGCTTCGGCCAGAACCTTCTTGTCCCTCATCAGAACAATTTTCATGTAGCTGGTCATTATGGAGATTTAAATATCATCAATTTCCAAAATTTATCAGTCGTAGGAATTGATCAGTACCGTGGATTAAATGTGAAAGATCTCTCTAGCATGACTCCGGCTCCAGAGAAACTGAATGCCGCCGAAGTCTTAAATGTTCTGGAAAAGATTACGCTCTTTTATCGGCGTCGATAGCTTTGAGAAGTACCAGTGTCTCAAAGTGCTCCGTATGAGGGAACATATCAAAAAGCTGTGCTTTCACAGGCCGGTAAACTGATTTGAGTTCTTCTAAATCGTGCGCCATTGTTTCAGCATTACAACTCGAATAAATAAAATATCTGAATTCACCTTTTTTAAAAAGTTCTAATGCCTGCCCTAATCCTCTGCGGGGAGGATTGGCCAGCACCAGATCGGGCGCGAAACGAGTTACTTCTTCTTTTACCAATGAAGCATCACTGGCAACAAACTTAAGATGCTTAAGACCTGCTTCCTGGG
>JBEIEO010000094.1:0-10247 GCA_040382895.1 Halobacteriovoraceae bacterium | reverse complement strand
CACAGGCTCCATACCCGCACCGCTGGTCACGCCCCCCGTCACAGGCTCCGTACCCTCACCGCTGGTCACGTCCCCCTTCACAGGCTCCATACCCGCTCCGCTGGTCACGTCCCTCATCACAGGCTCCGTACCCGCACCTCTGGTCACGTCCCCCGTCACAGGCTCCATACCCGCACCGCTGGTCACGTCCCCCGTCACAGGCTCCATACCCGCACCGCTGGTAACGTCCCCCGTCAAAGGCACTATACCCGCACCGCTGGTCACGTCCACCGTCACAGTCTCCATACCCGCACCGCTGGTCACATCCCTGATCACAGGCTCCATACCCGCACCGCTGGTCACTAAGGTCTTAAAATAGATCTGGTTTACCCTTAAATTTTTCCTGAAATTCTTTTTGATAAAACGCACAGAGCAAGGTATAAAACCGGGCACCCTAGATTATTATTTGTTTAGTTTTCTTTGCCTTTAAGGAGCAAGACTATGTTGAAAGATTATATGTTTACCTCTGAATCTGTTACTGAAGGTCACCCGGATAAAATCGCTGACCAAATCTCTGATGCCGTTCTAGATGCTATGCTTGCTCAAGATCCAAAGTCTCGCGTAGCTTGCGAAACTTTGATCACTACCGGCCTTGTGGTTGTTGCTGGTGAAGTAACAACTGGAGCTAACGTTGATATTAACGAAACTGTTCGCAAAACTATTAAAAAAATCGGCTACGATCACTCTGATAAAGGTTTCGACGCTAATACTTGCGGCGTAACCATCGCTCTTGGTAAACAGTCTCAGGACATCGCTATGGGTGTAAACGAAGGTGAAGGGAAATTCCTTGATCAAGGTGCTGGAGACCAGGGTCTGATGTTCGGATATGCAATCAATGAAACTGATTCGTATATGCCAATGACTATCGATCTTTCTCACAAACTAGCTAAGAAATTGGCCGAAGTTCGTCACAACGGCATTCTTAAAGATCTTCGCGCTGATGGTAAAACTCAAGTTACTGCTCAGTACATCGACGGCAAACTTGCTCGTATCGATGCGATAGTGGTTTCTTCTCAGCATGCTGAGAACATGACTCAGAAGCAGATCGAAGAAGGGATCATGGAAGAAGTCATCAAGAAGACTGTTCCATCTCATTTGATCGATAAGAATACAAAATACTTCATCAACCCAACTGGCCGTTTCGTTATCGGCGGTCCAATGGGCGACTGCGGTCTTACTGGCCGTAAAATCATCGTTGATACTTACGGTGGTCATGGCGCTCACGGCGGTGGTGCTTTCTCTGGTAAAGATCCTTCAAAAGTCGACCGTTCAGCTGCCTATGCTGCTCGTCACATTGCTAAGAACGTAGTTGCTGCTGGTCTTGCTGACCGCGCTCTGGTTCAGGTTGCTTACGCTATTGGTGTAGCAAAGCCGATGTCTCTATTGATCGACACTTTTGGAACTTCGAAAGTTGATGAGAAGAAACTAACAACTGCGATCAATGAGCTATTTGATATGCGTCCTAAGGCGATCATTCAGCGCCTTAACCTTCTTCGTCCAATCTACTCTGAAACGGCTGCTTACGGTCACTTCGGTCGTACTTCTACTCAAGGGTTTACTTGGGAGAAAACTGACATGGTTGACGCTCTTAAAGGTTTTTTCTAAGCAAACATTTTTGCCTCTTCCAAGGGCCCCTTCTGGGGCCCTTTTTTTTATCCAGAATTCATCTAAACTATCCCTATGAGTGAACTCTTCTTTCTTGCCCGCCATACGCCGTTTTGGGCGATTCCTCTGCTGGTTCTAGGAGCAGAGTTTGGTTATATGTTTTGGTTAAAGAAGAAGAAGTGGTCAGCCTTCATTTGTTTAATGCTGGTGCTGGTGGGCACCCTGGCGACCGGTTTTTATTGGTGGGCCGGAGGGCCAGAAAAATCGGTTAAACAAATCCGTAAAATTCACCGCAGCATTGAATAAAACCGTCAAAAACAAAGTCTTACATTTTGACACCCCCTAAATAAACTCTTGATATTAAAAGAAAAGACGAGAGTTACAAAATTGACACTAAGACTCGGGTTCTTGTAAATTTTAGATTCTTCTTACCGGAGGATCTAATGGATGACATGAATTTTCTTCATCACAATTTTGATGGAGCTGAGGATTCGAATTTCCCGCCTATCATCATCGTTGAGGATGATAAACTACTTGGCCTGAGTTTAAAAAAGTATCTCGAGCAGACACTCAAGCTTAAGGTGCTACTTTTCTCGAATGCAGAAGACTGTCTGATGGATTTTGCAAAGACTCATAACCGTGAGCTTCCTTTCTGCTTAATCTCAGATATCTCTCTCGGACAAGGATCAGATGGTCTTCTCCTGATTGATATCCTGAAAGAGAAAGGCTTTGAGTTTGTTTCCATCGTAATGACTGGTTTTGCCAGTGTGGAGACGGCAATTGCCGCTACTAAGAAAGGTGTCTTCCATTATCTCACAAAGCCCTTTGAAATCGAAAATCTGAAGAAGCTGGTCATTCAGGCCCTTCAGACAAAACTCTCTACTAATTTACCTGCTGCTATCATGGAAGAAGGCGAGGGTTTATTTGCTGATGGCGCTCGCAGCCGACCAACTTCTCGCCTGCGCATTGATCGTCCAACTGTTGAAGACACTTTCGAAGGGATGATTGGACGCTCACGTGTAATGCGTGATGTGTTTGAGCGGATCGAAAAAGTAGCTAAAACAGATTCAACCATTCTCATTATGGGTCCATCTGGAACCGGCAAAGAACTGGTAGCTTCAGCGATCCATAAACTTTCGAATCGTCATCAAAAAAACCGGATCTCTGTGAACTGCGGGGCTATTCCGGGTGATCTACTGGAGAGTGAGCTCTTCGGGCACGTCAAAGGGGCCTTCACAGGTGCCATTTCTAACCGTAAAGGCCGTTTTGAACTGGCCCATGGTGGAACCATGTTCCTGGATGAAATCGGTGATATGCCGCTTTTATTGCAGGTAAAACTGCTTCGTGTTCTCCAGGAGCGCATGATTGAACCAGTTGGTTCAACTGAAAACATCAATATCGACGTGCGCGTGATAGCTGCTACCCATAGAGATCTTGAAAAGGCTGTGGCAGAAGGAAAATTCCGCGAAGACTTATTCTATCGCCTGAATGTGATTCCTATCCGCATGCCGGCTCTAAAAGAGCGCCGCGAGGATATTCCTCTGTTGATCTCACACTTCCTGGATCGTTTTGTTTCCGCTGATCGATCGAATGAAATTAGCTTCGCACCACTCACCATGGACCTCTTGATGGGGTATGACTGGCCAGGTAACGTGCGCGAGCTTGAGAACGTTATCGAGCGTTTGGTCATCCTGCGTGGAGGAAATGAAATTCTTCCTGAGGACCTACCTGCTAAGATTTTCCGCTCTAATCCACTTGCGACTCAGCAATATAAGACACTTTTTGAACTGCCTGAACCAGGTGTCGATCTGAAGCAGATTCTCTCTGATATCGAAGATTCTCTTATTATGCAGGCCATGACTCGTACCCGTGGGAACAAGAATCAGGCTTCAAAGCTTCTGGCCCTCAACCGGACCACCCTGATTGAGAAAATGAAGAAGAAAAACCTCGAACTATAAAAATTAGCCCCTCGAAAGACTAGTCGTCTGCGAGGGGCTTTTTGTTAGGACCAGGTTAAGATTGTTAATATTGTCAGGCCCACTTCAAGCTTCTGTTAATCCCGATTCCCCCTCTTTTTTTTGCTCCTAAGATTGGCTACAACCCAGCCACCGAATGATTAAAACTAATCTCATCTAAGGAGAAAAAATGAGAACTCTTCTAATCGCTATCTGTCTTTTGATGTCTGCCCTGGTGCAAGCCGGAGAAATCCGCGTGGCTTCTATCAGCCAGTACCGCCTCTGGGGTTCAGCATCTGTGTCGCAAAAATTTGAATTCAATCCGGAAATGGGCCGCGCCTGGGTTCTGGTTTCAATCTCTTCTTCTGATCCTGAAAGTGGAGCATCTGATGATGAAAGAATCAAGATCTCAGGTCTGACTTTTGATGCTGCAACTAATAGTGTTATGTTGGATTTCGAGGGAAAACTAACCAAATGTGCTGAGTTCAAAACATTTGGAAGATCAATCTTCCGTCGTAAAGAACTGGTGATGTCTTCAGAGTGTAAGTTTGAAGGTCGCTGGAGAGACGTGGTTTATGACGACGGCTTCGAGATGAAAAAGACGAAAGTGTATGATGTTGTCCTAGTTGTTGAGTAATATCTTTCTGGAAGGGCCACATTGGCCCTTCCTTCTTAGTAAGAAATCACTTCAAATTCCCTGTTTTTCCTTTCAATCTTACTGGTAAGAAAATGTTTGCGAGAGTGCCAAAAAGCACCTTTGACGGTGGGAACTCTGTCTATTATTTCTATAAGCAGACAGGAGTGTCAGATATGAATTCGGTTTTATGGGTGAGCTTCATCATGCTCACATTTTTACTCGTCAGTCTGAGATTTCTTTCGTTCTGAATTCTTAATGGATTCACGGATGAAGTATTTTATGACTTTGTTACGAGAGGCTCCTCCGAGGAGTGCGCGCAAATCATCATGAAGAGAATCATCATAGATAAGCGAGTTCATAGTGCCTGGACCCTGCTCAACTCGTGATAAGATTTTTTCCATACTAATCGAAGCTTTATCCAGTCTTGCCATACTCATATTTACATTCTTAACTGTTGCTCCGAGATTGGCAGTTTTAAGCTCTTCAGTAATCTTCTCAATATTGAGGCTCGCTTTATTCATTGAATTAATGGTTTCTACAATTTTCTTTCCGTCATCCATGTTCACCAGAATAATATCTAGACGGGTAAGAATGCGTTCCGTTAACGAAGCAATGGATTCACCCTTATTGATGATTTGTTTAAAATCCGTCCCTTCTCCTGATTGGAGAATATCTTGCTTGGGATCAAAGCCTGGAGCTTCCTTTGAGCCACTGAAGATCTCAAGATACTTATCTCCCACTAAACCAGCAGTTGAGATGGCAACTTTAGAGTCTTTTTTTATCCACTGAAGTTGAGATTGCAGAACATCCATCTCAATTTCCACCATATCTTCAGAGATAATATTGATGTTAGACACTGTTCCGACTTTGATGCCTTTAAGTTCGACATAAGAGCCACGCTTGAGATTTTTGACATTGTCGACTTGTGCTTTAACGGCAACTTTTGGATGGAAGATAGAATTCTCTTTTCCTATGCTGACGATCATGAGCATAAGCACCGCAGTCAAAGCGGTGATAAAAAATCCCACCTTAATGAAGTTTCTTTCGTCTTTTTTCCGAAATCGCATATGTCTCCTTAAGGCATACTCGAAAAGCTTTTAATATACGGATCCTGGCTGCGATCAAATTCCTCCGGAGTGCCCTCAAAGTGGATAACCCCGTCTTTTAAAATGAGCAGACGATCACAGATCTTCTTGGCAGCAGGAATATCATGGGTCACAAAGATGCCAGCGAAACCTTTTTGTTTAAAAGTCTTCATGATATCTAAAACCAATTCAACGTTTACCGGATCAAGCCCGGCAGTGGGCTCATCATAAAGCAGAATCTCCGGACTAAGGGCCATGGACCGGGCAAGTCCTACTCGTTTTTGCATACCTCCTGATAAATCAGATGGCATAAGATCATGGGAAGCTTCCATGTTCACCATGCGCAGAATATCCATTACTTTCTTTTCGATCTCGGATTCTTTGAGCGTAGTGTGTTCAAATAATGGATAGGCAACATTTTCAAAAACGGAAATAGAATCAAAGAGGGCCCCACTCTGAAAGGCATAAGAGATTTTTGTTCTAATAGGGTAGAGGTCCTCTTCATCAAGATGATCGATCCTCTGGTCATGATAGAAAATCTCGCCGGAATCGATTTCCTCGAGGCCGATTAAGGAGCGAAGTAAAACTGATTTTCCCGAACCTGAGTGACCCAGCAGTCCAAGGGTTTCACCTGTTCGAAGACCAAAGCTGACACTGCGGTGAACTTGCTTCCCTTCAAAACTCTTCTCAATATTTCTGACTTTCAGTATTTCCATATTCATTCAAATAATAAAATAAGTAGTTTGGTTAAAAAGAAATCTGAGATCAGGATGATAATAGAGGTTCGCACCACCACCCAAATCGTGGTGTTCCCGACACCTCTGGTACCTTCCGTAGTTTGAAATCCGCGGTAGCAGGCAAGTAGCGATATGACCAAACCAAAGAACGCGCATTTGAACATACTTCCAAAGATATCAATAAACTTTATGGTGCTGAGGACTTTGTTGACGTAAAACCCTACCGGCATCTGAAATTCAGTGTAGGCGATGATAAGCCCGCCGATGATTCCCATAAAACCCGAAAGAGTCGCCAGTAGTGGTAGCGATATCACGGCCGCCAGAATTCGCGGAACGACTAACACTCTGATAGGTGAGGTTCCAAGTGCCCGGATCGCATCAATTTGCTGGGTAACGTTCATCGCTCCAATCTCTGCACTTATACCGGAACCAATACGACCGGCAATTAAAAGAGAAGTGAAGATTGGAGCAAGTTCACGAAGAATTGAAAGTGAAACGATGGCAGGAACATATAGTGTTCCTCCAAACTTTGCGAGTCCGTAACCGAACTGCAACGTCATCACCATGCCTGTGACGATACCGATAACTATAGCAATAGAAAGAGAGCCAATCCCTAGTTGAACAATCTGTTCATAGATGCGACCTAGATAGAATGGACGAGTATAGAGACAGCGCAGGAACTGGCAGAAGAGTTCAGTGATTTCTCCCATCAGGATCATGTTGGATCTGATTTTCTGATTAATCATTTGAATTCCACCGATTTGAGGAAATAATCAAAGTCGGTCTGGCTTTCTTTGGCAAATTCCAAAGGAGTGATAGAGACAAAATCAAAGTAACAGTTATTTCTGCGGGTATTGAGAAGAATCAAACCTACGGAAACTCCATCGACTTTGCCTCGGCCCTCAAGCCGAAACGCTTCTCGATCCTGCAAAGTCAGATAATTTTTTTTCTCGATCTTCAGATTATCGACCGTCTTGAAAGTTTTGGAAGCCAGTGCTTCCAAGGACTGATCCTGAAATTCTTTGCAGAAACTGTTGGAGAGAAGAATGCGACCATCTTTGGTATTTTCCCAGACATAGTCTGAACGATCCTCTTTTGATTTGAGTTTCCAGTCTGTAGCTGAAAAGTGAACTTTATATTCCTGGTTTTTTGCGCTCACAGATTCTTCTGATGAACCCATCATGAATGAGCAACTGGTGAATAAAAACATAAGCCAAAGCTGCATAACTCTACCGTTTTAAGCGGATAATATCCTGTTCTATATTAAGTCATTGTAATCGCTCTTTTCATCCGGGTTATGTCAATTAGTCGACAGGACTTTTTTGCCGGTAGGTAAAATATGTCTTTGGGATTTTCAAAAGTACGCTACACTGAGCAAGAGGTAGGTAAAAATGACCACAAGATGTGGTCTCCTCTATGAAAGACAGGAAGTCTTCAAGAATGAAAAGATTGTCTTCGGTACTAATGACTCTCTTCGCAGCCAGCACGATCACCGTGTCTGCAGCATTAGCTGATATTTTCAATCAAGAAACTCTCAAAACTCATTTGCGTTGGAATTTGGTGGTCCCTCGGGATCAGTTCTTCATCAATAAGAAAGAGGGAACAGTTAACATTGAAACTGTTAGCCTGGAAATGTTCGAAACACTGGCCGCTGAACTGGCCCGCAACAACACCAATACCCAATATATGGAGAGTATCTCTTATTCTAAAGAGAACTTTCCTGCAAGACCCGCTACCATTTCTATTAAACTTAAAGATCCTTCCGTCGAACTTTTCTCTTTCTACCGGGATGCAGATAAAAAATACATTCTTGATTTCTGGATTAATACAGATCTGATTTCAGAGAAGACAGCTGCTTTTCAAAAACCACTTCCTTTGCCGGTAGCGCCTGAAGTAGTTATGGTTCAAAAGAAATCTGCTCCGGTAGCCGTGACCAATGACATTCTTATGCGTAAGTCTTCCATCCTTCCTATGGTGGAAGTAACTAAAGAGAAGCTGGCAGAAAAACAGCCGCATCCTGGTTATCGGGACTTCCGATATGGTGCAAGTTTCATGTGGGATTATCAACCTATGATTCCACAGCTGGAAAGAGACATCAACCTTGCTTCTAAGATTCCTGATTCACTCTATCCTATCAGGGATCGTGAGAATCTTGATGATGCCAAGGAAGCCCACACTCAACTGACGATCAACTTCTACCGTGAGCAGAAGTGGGGTCTGATGAATAAATCAATTACTCTCTATGAGAAGAAATATGGTCGTGATTCAAACACTGTCATAAACGAGTTCCTTAAAGCCAACGCCTTGTTAAAAGGGAATCTAGCCAAGCCAAACCGTGGAATCACGCAGTCTGCGATGGTCACTCTCTCTAACATTAAGGAAATGACGACTGACTATGAATTGAAGGCGGCCATCCTTCGTTATCTCATTCAGTACAGTGTCGACATGAAGGATCACGTAAAAACGTTAGAACTCGCGAAGCAGCTATTCGTTGAGGCTAAAGGACAATTCGATCAGACTTATGTCATCCAATCGTCGCTTACTATCCTTCATGCACTGGCTGAATTGAAACAAGTTGAGAAAATTGAGCAGTTCCTGGCAGATAAAAAACTGGCGAGCATTCTTCCTGCCCAAATGGGAATTGCTTACACCACGTTTGCTCTTCTTTCTAAGAATGAGACCAAAGAAATCATTCGCCGATACAAGAAAGTTGAGAAATCCATGGCCAAGCCTATACATCCGGCCATCCTTTACAACGTTGCTGAAAGTCACTTTCGTCTGGCAGATTACGCTTCAGCGTCTAAAGTCTTTGATGAATTCCTCTCGTCTTACTCCTATCTGCTACAAGCACCTTTTGCCAGACTAAGACTGGCCCTTAGCTATGAGCTTTTGGATAAAGACATCAATGAGAACCTCGTACTTTATAAAAACGCCATTGACCGCTCAACTGATCCGTCAGCTCGCTATGAAGCTAAGCTTCGCTATGTTGCCTTGAGAATTGCTCGTAAAGAAAATCCGACTAAGGATGACATGGACACTGAGGTGTTCCTGGAGCAGTCACCTGATGAGACTAAGGCCTTGAGTTCAGATCTTAGAAAATTATTATGGTTAGTTCGTTTGCGTTTATTTATAGCCGCCAAGGAATATGACAAGGCCCTGGCTTATCTAACGTCGGTACCATTGGATGCGATCAAGCCAGCTGAACGTCGTGTGTTTGAAGGTGATGGTGCAGAAATTGTCTTCGGAATTATCAAAGATACATACCTCAAAGAGGACTATTCCAAGGTCGTGAAGCTTTGGGAAGTTTATAAGACTAAGTATGAATCCAAAGTGGCAAAGAACCTCTATCTGAATTTTGTTGTATGTGATTCGTTTATTAAGCTTGGACTCTATAAGAGCTATGATCGTGCTCTTGAAGGTTTTAAAGCCGTTCAAAAAGAAGAGCCACGCCTGTTCCCTATCTGGGTAGAGCGTGTGAAAGAAACAAACCTTGCTGAAATGATAGAAGAGTTAAGTTTGCTTAGACTGGTGGCAGATCAGAACTGGAAGGGCGCAAGTGACAAGCTGGCCTCATATCCAGTGTCACTTAGGGACTCACTCAACTATCCGTACTACCGGGGTCTTGTTAATTTTCATGAGAAAAATTACACGGAAGCCGTCGTAGAATTCGAAAAAGTCCTGGTAAGACAGAACCCTGATAACCAG
Organism: Halobacteriovoraceae bacterium; assembly: GCA_040382895.1. Lineage (GTDB taxonomy): Bacteria > Bdellovibrionota > Bacteriovoracia > Bacteriovoracales > Bacteriovoracaceae > Peredibacter. Next base: position 484 of record JBEIEO010000094.1, on the reverse strand, counting down.
TTAACTCCAAGACAAACAGCTGACCTTTTAATGGGTTACGTAGAGTCACTCTATCAGTTAAAGGACCAGAATCGCTTCAAAACTGTTATCCGGGCCCTGAGCCAGGATATCAATCGCTCCAAGTCGGCACCGATCTTGAATGTGTCGGAGCGGGTCAACTATCTCCTGATCGAAACATTCGCGGGAGAGGTTAGCCCTGAATGGAAGGAGCTTGAAGTGATGACAAAAGAGTTCAGAGAAAAATTTCAAAAATCTCCTTACACCGCACGAATCGGTTACCTTTACGGGTTATCATTAATTAAGAATTCGCGAGTCGCGGAAGGTAAGGAGGTACTTAGCCTTTTAACGAATGATACGAATGTTCCTCTTCATATTAAGGAAATGTGTAGAAGTGAACTTGCAACTTTGGAACTAGCAGAAAAGAAACTATAAACGAACCCATTAACAACGGACAGGAGGTCTAATGTTATCTCAAGGTTTAAAT
>JBEIEO010000093.1:0-10256 GCA_040382895.1 Halobacteriovoraceae bacterium | reverse complement strand
CCATCTTGCATGTAAAGAACGGGGTAATTGTGTTTGGTTCTCTGATAACCATCCGGCAGATAGACATAAATATCACGGGACTTAAGACCTGGGTAGCTCATCCCTGCCTGAAACAGCTTAAAGGAGCCTTGTGCCCAAAGCGATGTGGAAATAAAGTAGAGGATAAAACCCAGATTTTTCATCCATTTAAGATGTCAATTTCTGACGAAAAATACAAGTTACCTAACCTTACTTTTTAGTTTAACGATGGGGTTAGATGATAAAATTGCAGGCCCCAAAGGCACGATCCTGCTGCGATTGAACCAACGGTGACTTATAATGCTCCTTGATGTGATAAAAGTGACAGGAAGTCTTTAATGAGTGAGTCCATAAAAACGCCCTACTGTTAAAAAAGAGTCTATGGCCAAGTGAGGTGAGTTTCAGCTTTAATTTTAATTAAGGAAAATCATGAGAAGAATACTTACGGCAGCTGTTTTTTTTTGCATCTTTATCTTTCCACTCTTCTACTATCTGGGCTGGAGCCTGGGTTCAGTTTACGGTTGGGTTCTTCTCAGTATTGTCTTTGCTTTAGTTCTAAGTTTTCCTTTTGTGCGCCACGGACCATCCTTAGTTCAAGTGACATTTTTAAGTATGGGGCTTCTCAGCTATCTCATCGTATTTTGTCTTTTAAAAGACCTCTTAAGCCTCTTAGGTATTCATCTGCCGGTTGAAGTTACTTACGCGCTGGCTTTTTTATCAGTGGCCTTCGGTACTCTCGTTGCCTGGCGCGGACCAAAAGTAGTGCGCTTAAAGCTTACCGTGAATGATCTAGCGCCAGAACTTGAGGGGTTTAAGATTGTTCAGATTTCTGATCTGCATGTGGGGCCAACTATTGGCAAAAATTATGTAGAAAAAGTCGTGGCAACCTGTAATGACCTTAAACCTGATCTGCTGGCCATGACTGGAGACATTGGCGATGGACCAGTGGACCGATACCGGGAAGCTATCGCTCCGATTGGAAAACTACGGGCACAATACGGTGTCTTCTATGTTCCGGGTAACCATGAGTATTACTGGAATGCCAATGAATGGATGAATGTCATGAATAACCTAAAGGCTATCGTGCTTCTAAATCGTGGTAAAAAAATTCAGGTCAAAGGCAAAGATGTCCTGGTGGGCGGAGTGGCCGATCCCGCAGGAGTTCCAGGACCTGATCCGAAACTCGTCTTTCAAGCAGCAGAAAAAAGTGTGTTTAAGATACTTTTGTCTCACCGTCCAGGACTTGCTCTGGAGGCAGCCGCTATTGGCTTTGACTTGCAGCTCTCCGGTCATACCCATGGAGGACAGTTTTTCCCCTGGACCGTTTTGGTGCGATTTTTTCATAAACATTTCCTCGGTCATTACCGCATCGGAAAGATGTGGCTTAACGTAAACAGCGGTACCGGAAGTTGGGGCCCTTTTCTACGTTTGGGCACTACTTCTGAGATAACTCTTATTGAACTAATTGCCTCGCATAAATCTTTAGAATAAATCCTGTTCTTAATCACTCCTGCCAATGAAAGAATTTTCCTTGCAGGAGAAAAAAATGAAATTCTTTTTAGTAATCATTTTGGTGATTGTGAGTGTCGGAGCTCAGGGCATGGCCGATCCGAATTTTGTTCCCGCCAACTCACCCGGACAAGTAGTCCCTGGTGCCGATGACATGATAGATACCACCGCGACTTTAAATCAACTGGATGAACAAGAAAAAGAAGAAGACATGAAAACTGCTGAAGAGGCCCGGATACAGGCCCAGGAGGCGGCGGACCAGCAGAACTATCGCGACGACGTCCCATCAGAAGAAATGTTACCGCAGGAGGAACCATGAGTGAATCTATTCTTAATACTCTCAGAGAAGAGCATCGACAGTCGGAGCACCTTATGGAGCTGATTGAGCGTTGTGAAGATGTCGCACAAAAGAAAGAACTTTACCTGCAACTGAAATCCGAGCTGATTCTGCATATGAAAGGTGAAGAGCAAACACTTTACGTCCACTTGATGGATGATGTAGGTGATAAAGAAGCCGGAAAACTTGCCCAACAAGCAGATGCTGAGCACCAGGAAGTAAAAGACCTTCTGTCCCGACTGGACAATACCGGTATTGAATCTCCTGAATGGAAAATGCTCTTTCAACTTTTAAAAGACAATTTCCACAAACATGTTGAGGAAGAAGAAAATGCTCTTTTCAGCGAGGCCAAGGAAGATTTCTCCAAAGAAGAGTTAGAAGATTTTGGAGATGAGTTCAAAGAGGCTAAATCCCATATAGATCCTGAAGCCTGATAAAAGGGAACCGGATCACTGACGCTTGCGAGGCTTTTGCAGGATAACGGGAATGGGTTGCAGTTTCTGACCCATGATCAGATCATTCACCTGATGACTCATGGTTTCGACAATTTTTTTGATTTGTTCTTTGATTCCGGATTTTTTGGTCATGCTTGCCTCCAAGAAAGCTAGCTTAAAAAATCTTCGGCTCATCTGGCCAACCATTTGACCTTAATTAAACAAGAGCTTTCCACTCTCCCCATAGAAGCTGGGACGGTTTCTTCCGATCATCATCATCAGTTACAAGATAAATCTTTTTATGAATTCCATCCCAGAAAATACCCTCAGGCTTTGAGAGGGTATTGAGAATTTCATACTTCAAGACTTCCCCACTGTGGCCCATTAATCCTATAAGTGAACCTTTCACTTCGCCATCCAGATAAGTTGACTGGCTATCTTCAGCAACCGCAACAAACAAAAGTTGATCTTGGTAGCGGCAAGCGTCGGTGAAGGTGGTGGCGACACCCTGGATAAGAGGCAGCTGGATCGGTTTATAGGCTTTAAATTTCAATGTCTGAAGCGAAGTCAACTCACAGTAAATCAATCCATTCTCCCCTTTCTCGCCATTGCCCCGCTGAAACAACAAAAGCTCCTGATCAAAAAATACTCCACCTTCAATATTGATCTCAGATATATATGGGTTAAGAGATAAAAAGAAATCACTCAGGTTCCAATGATTCAGGAGTTCTCCTGAAGGCGCTAACCAAGCGGCTCTCATCCGTTGAGATGTGGATCCGGATGGCATCACTAAAAGCCGTTGCAATGACGGACAATCAATCAGAGATTCAAAGTCAGGTTTAATTTTTTTGCGGGCCTTTGGTTCTGTGGGCAATTGGTCAGGGAAAATTTCTAAATATTCACCCTGAAGACTGGTCCGATCAAAGCGCGCCATATGATTTTCATCGTCGGCCACCATTAAAAAAAATTTATCTGTTATCACCAAACCACTTGCTGCAGCAATAAAGGGTGACTTCAGCGTTAAATGGATATTCAGATTAATCATGTGATCAGGATATCAATGGACAAGCCAGATGTTAACAGGTTCTAATGAACTCATGCAACAAACCGCACTTCTCATCGGGGCTACGGGTCTCGTGGGTTCTGAAATTCTAAACTACGCACTTCACGATGAGAGATTCTCCCGTATCCGGATTTTTGTCCGCCGCTCTACTGGACTGACTCATCCTAAACTCGAAGAGCGACTGGTTGATTTTGAAAAACTGGGTGAATGGAGAAATGATATCCAGGGAGATGTGCTTTTCTCGGCATTGGGTACGACTGTGTCCCAGGTAGGGACCCGGGATGCTCAACGTCTGGTAGATTATGATTATCAACTGCGGATAGCCCAGGCAGCTAAGCTTAATGGGGTAACTAACTACGTGCTGGTGTCAGCTCCCCACGCAGATCCTAAATCGAAAATTGCTTACACCAAGATGAAAGGTGACCTTGAGCGGGATGTGATGAAACTCGGATTTCCGAAGCTCACCATCATCCGACCAGGTCTCTTGAAAGGGCCCCGATCTCAGAAACGGTTCTTTGAGCAGAATGCAGGGAAGATTTTAAACATTTTTCCTACTATCCCGGGTCTTGAGATTATTAAACCAGTCAGCGGTAAACTCGTGGCCCACGCCTGTGTCGAATCTGCGACGGATGAATACCATGGTCAAAGAATTCTTAATCCCAAAGATGTTTTCCAATTTCTTCGGGATTGAGTCTCCCTTTGACAAGAGAGACTTTCCCCTATAATTCACTTCTTTCGACGAACCGACTTAATAGTCACTGTATCCATCGGGACATCCGAGTGACCATTCAGGTTACCAGTTTTAACCATCTTGATCCGGTTCACCACATGCATACCATTGGTAACTTTTCCAAAAACAGCATAGCCCCAGCCAGCTGAAGTTTGCGCCGTATGGTTTAAGAAACCATTATCGACCACGTTGATGAAAAACTGAGCTGTTGCAGAATGAGGGTCATTGGTACGGGCCATGGCCAGGGTCGCGGTATCGTTTTTAAGACCATTGTTAGCTTCGTTCTTGATTGGTTCGCGGGTTTTCTTCTCTTCCATCTTGGCGTTAAAGCCACCACCCTGGATCATGAAATTATTAATCACACGATGAAAAATTGTTCCGTCATAGAATTTGTCATCAACATATTTTAAAAAATTTGCCACGGTCTTTGGTGCCTTATCTTCAAAAAGTTCGACCTCAATTGATCCATGAGATGTTTCCATCACCAACTGAGGATTCGCCGCAATGGCTAGATTTTGACACAATAAAAGAGCGATAACGAACAAGGTTTTCATGAGATTTCCTTTGAAGCATTTAGGCTTAAATTATAGGCAAGAAAAAACCTTTTTCAAAGCACTGGAGCTAAAAGATTTGCGGCCCGGGCGGTGATTTTTTCCCACAGAGTCATGTTTTCAAATTCATTCATCCTGAGGAGACGGGAATGCTTAAAATCTCGCTCTAACATGGCCTCTATTTGCTGGACGAAAGCTTCATCCTGGGCCACCACAGTAATCTCAAAATTTATGAACATCGAGCGAAAATCCAGGTTCGCCGAACCTACTACGGCAAAGTGATTGTCTACCAGCATGACCTTCTCATGTAAAAACCCTTCCTGATAGCGATAGACCTTAACTCCATGCTGGAGCAAGCGACGGACATAAATCTGACAAGCAATCATGACGATCCAGGCATCTGAATAAGAGGGAATGATAAAACGTACATCCACTCCTCTCAGAGAGGCCAACATAATAGCATCCAATAAGCTTTCCGGAGGAACAAGATAGGGATTTGCAATCCACAGTCGTTCTTTAGCCGAGTTGACCATCGCCAGATGTGCCAAAAGACAAATCTGTTTATCATCAGCTGGGCCGGTTGGAAGGATCAGCACATTCGCCGTACCATGGCAAGGCTGGATCTTCCAATCAACCGGGAGATCGGCATGTTTACACCAGTACCAATCTTTTGCATGAGCCATTTGACAAGGAATTACGGCCGGACCGCAAATCTTTACGTGGGTATCACGCCATGGTCCTAGATCCGGCCAGAGGCCCAGATAGTCATCACCGATGTTTAATCCACCAACGTAAGCACACCGTCCATCCACAATAAGAATTTTACGGTGATTGCGAAAATTGATCTGGAAATGTCCTTTTCCTTTTAAAGAATTAAACTGCGCCACCTGCATACCGGAACTAGTCATTTCATCAATAAGCTCGGTTGGTATTTCGGAACCAATCTCATCATAAAGGAAAGTGACTTTAATACCTTCACGAGCTTTCCGCATGAGAACTTCAGCGAATTTGTAACCAATCGAGTCGGCACGAAAGACATAAAACTGGAAAATAATATAATGCTCGGCAAACTCTAATTCTTCGAACATGGATTGATATGTTTTCTTGGCATCTATAAGTAGTTCGATTTTGTTTTTGCTGGTGAATCCAGGACGAGTCAGACCTGACAGGGATTGGAAGACTGTCTGGAGACTTGGATCGGCTTCTTCTCTGAGCAGTTCTTCCTGCATAGTTTTAAACTTCTGACCAATTTCTTTATCCAGAATTTTTCTTTTATTGGTGTAGCCGTAGAACTTGGAGCGTCCAAAAATCATGTAAAGAGGAACCGTAAAAAAAGGCATGGTCAAGAGGCCAACAATCCACGCCGTCGCACCTTGCGGTGTTCGTGAACGCAAAATGGCGGAGGCAGCACAAATAAAGCCAAGAATATAAAAAATAATGATCGTGGTAGTGAGAACCGGATTAGTATTGAACATATTTGCCTCAAGAAAAGACTAGCATATACCTGAGAGTCATGAGGTGGGTGACGGCGTTATAACTTATTTGATTGATCCGGGACAATTGCGGGAATATTTTGTGATAACTCTCGGATGTTTGGGCCTAGACTATCTGGCAGACAGGAGGTCTTTATGAAAATCCTCACGCTCATCGGCGGTATCGGCCAGAATTCTTTAAATCGTAAGCTTTTCAGCGCAGTCAAAGAGATCGTGGGACCAGAAGCTGATCTCATTGAATTCGATATCTCACAACTTCCCTTTTTCTCTCAGGACCTGGAAAGTGATCCGCCTGACTATGTAACATCCTATAAAGATCTTATACGTGAGGTTGACGCTGTCTGGTTCATCACACCTGAGTATAATCGTTCACTTCCTGGAGTCCTGAAAAATGCCATCGACTGGGGTTCAAGACCATATGGACAAAATCTCTGGGAAAATTTACCAGGAGCAGTCATGGGAGCTTCAGTTGGAAATATTGGAACCTTCGGGGCTCAACACCACCTTCGTCAAATCCTTTCGTATCTGAATATCATCACCATGAACCAGCCGGAATTTTACTTTAACGGCTCACAGGCCTTCAACGATGAAGGAAAACTGATTGATGATAAGACTCATCACTTGATTCTGAACTTCTGGACTGCTTTCAGAGAGTGGATAGGTAAACATGGAGTTAACGCCCATCAAGTGGAGCAGCCTCTTTTCCAGTCCAAAGGACTTGAGGTTTCCCCGCAAACCAGGTCAACATCTCATTAGGCTACCTCAATTAAGGGTTAACGATGGTTGTGGCATCTGCTTGGAGTGGAATAGATGGTGAACATGCCCCAAGCACAGAGCAATTTGGATCATTAACCATACTTTCAATCCAGCCGTAGACTTCTCCGCTGAGCTTTCCTGCTAGAAGTATAAGAACCACTCCGGTCATACTATTGATCAGACGCATGCGTTGTGGATTTTGTAACAAGGGCTTCATAATGGAGGCACCAAAGGAAAGTGTGAGAAACCAGACCAGTGAAAAACCAGCTGCACCTAGTCCCAAAATGATTCTTTCAGAAACAATTGCATATTTAGTGGAATAGCCTCCTATCAGAACAATCGCATCCAGGTAGGCATGAGGATTGAGAAAACTAAATGTAATGGAAAGAAGAATGCTTCTGCGGACAGTATCTCCCAAATATATGTTTTCTTCTTCAGGGATATGTAGTCGTCGCATCTTATGTAGACCATAGACTGCCATGAAAACAATTCCCAGAATTCCGAAAAAAATCTTTAGCTGATGAAATTCTGAAAGTACAGATGCAGTTCCGGCCACCCCAACCATGATAAGGGAAAGATCACAAAGAAAGCATGTAACTGAAATAATAACTGGATGCTGGCGTTTTAAACCGGACTGCAAGACAAACAAATTCTGAGCTCCCAAAGCGAAGATCAAGCTTGCCTGCAGAAAGAAACCTTCCACGAATACACTTCTCATGGTGTCCTCCTGAAAAATCTGAGTAGATGGTAGACCACCCCTCAAGTGCCAGCATCCTGATTAGCGTTGAGAATTAACGGCCAACAGTGTGCCGTGGATCACTTGCCTCTGTATCATCTGGATCAACTGTTTGTGTATCGTCCAACATTACACGCTGAATCTTCCCACAAGCAATCGTGAGTCCAGATCGCTCAGAGGTCATTCCGATTCCGCGGACAGAGCCCGGTAAGTAGGCGTCTTCATGAATACCCTGGATGACAATCACTTTCCCCTCAAATTTTAAATCTGTTTGCGGTTCAAGCTTGATGATTTCATCTGTCATCACATCGTCCACGGATTTAAGATCGGCTAGTAATTTTGAAAGTGTTCCTTCTTTATAATAATGGAAATAACCCAAAGCATCTGAGACAGGGAAAATTTCAATGCCTGAGTGCTGTGAATCCAGATCTCCATCAAGTGGAATCAAGATTGGGCCTATGACTTTTGCAGCTTCCAAAGGATCTACAAATCCATCATCGTTTGAGTCATGCTGATAGCTTGGACATTCTTCAGCAGAATAAATAAATTGAGAGTGCATCGTACTGGATGGAGTATCCTTCATTTTAATTTGGACATTGATGTTATCTGCCATGATTTGAATATCAACTTTGCCTGTGGAAAATCCCCCGACTGCCGTATTGACGGGTTTAAGTTGGGCTTGATAGCGGCCCTCGATGGCCAGTTCTTCGATTTTATCTGCTGCTTTATGAATTGAGTCGGAGTTTTTTTTCTCGCTACAGCTGCTAAGAAAAGTGAAACAAGAGGCGGCTAGAATAAGCGCAGTGAGTTGCTGACAATTTTTGAATGTAGTCATGAGATGAAACTCCTTATGGATTTGGAACACGGGCCAAAGGGCCGATCATGCATTAGCAAAGCCGGTGCCCACAGCAACTGACTGTTTTTATTTTTAGAAGAGACATAGCCTGAGGAAAATTGCCCGATGAAGAACGCCGGGAGACTCACGTTTGGATGACTCACCCGGGCGAAAAAACGTTTTAGGAGTGGCTCCTCCAAGTAAAGTGGTTCAATCAAAAAGCGTATTTGCAAAATATTGACCTGTGGTCCACTAAATAAGCTGGGGAGGGCCCGCCCTCATTCTTTTTTATTGATAAAACAATTCTGAGCGACCTGGACGAACTTCTCCACAAGCTATGGGAAAGGTAAATTGACTAGGATAACCCGGAGAGGTTCTCACTGAACTTGGCAAGTAACGTTCTTGATCCACACCATAGATGACAACAATTCTGCGATCCATATTCAGAAGCTGATTGGGTAAAAGCTTTGTTATAAAATCATCATGAATCACGTCTTCTCTGGATAAATCTTCCATCAACCACTGCATATTAGAGGCTTCGGAATAATAATAGAAAGGGTGACGTCTCATCTTAGGGAACTCGAAAATGCCTTTCATTTGAGTCGTCAGGTTAGAGTCTAATGGAATAAGGATGGGGCCGACAGCATTAATGACTTCTATGAAGTCAAGGTAACCATCCTGATTAGAATCATCCTTGAGTGAAGGACAACGGTAACCAACATGGATATACTGACCATGCATATCTTTTGTCTTACGACCATTGACCTTTACTCTCGCCCAGAATTGATTTTCAGTAATACTTAGGCTCACCCAACCTTTATAGGTTCCATATTTTTGATTGAGAGGAAATAACACAGCATTAAATTCACCTGATGCAACTTCTTCCTTTCGTTCAGAATCTGAGTCAAAGCCCTTCCCGCACCCAATCAGGACGCAAAACAGCAGCGGCCAGGAGAGGTAGATGAGTTCGGCCTTGAACTTTTTTTGCATGAATTCTTATCCTCAATTCATCTTGAAATGAGACCGCCATTTCGGTGCACAGTGATGTAGCAAGAAACTCGCCATGAATACTTTGACATTTTTGTCCAATTGACCGGACACGAAGGTAAAAAAGCCCCAATCCGTTCATGCACTGATACTTCCCATGGCCGAATGCGGTTACTTAAGATGAGCTAATAAACCTTCACTCAAGAGGTCCATATGATGCGATTCATTTTTGTCATGGTTCTTCTCATGCTTACAAATTCCGGATGGTGTCAGTTCTTTGAAACATCAGAAGAAGTTTCTGAAGAAAATATTTACCCACCGGAAACATATGAAACGGAAACGGGAAACATCCAAGAGGAGCAAGACCTCCTCAATCCAACCACTGATTCTGCCGTGGATGAATATGCTGAACAAGAAACTGAGCTCTACGATTTAGAAGATCCAGCATACGTGGAAGAATAGAAGCTAGGAGGCTTTATGAAACGATTTATAACTTTCACCTTCATCAGTTTACTTTTCCTAAGTTGCTCACGTGAAAATGATATAAAAGATGTACAGCGAGAAGAATCATTTGGAGAAGATGATTTCAGAGACTCCGATAATTACCGAGGAACAGTACCGCTTGAACCCGATAAAAAACCTGATCCCTAGACACTTGGGGTATTCATGAAACAGGTTCTTGTTCTATGTCTTTATTGATGGTCTTTGCTTAAGCCTGTAACAAGAACTCCTGAGGCACGAAGAAGAAGAAGCTGAAATTAAAAGGGGCTCCACAAAGCCCCAACGAAGTTTTTAAAGGAAATCTCT
>JBEIEO010000092.1:0-10309 GCA_040382895.1 Halobacteriovoraceae bacterium | reverse complement strand
GTGTTGGCAGGAAAATTTCTATTTTTTGCTATTACCAGGGCCCGCTGATTTTCAATTTTCAAAACACTCTGAGTAGAAACCTGCTTGAACTTACAGCCAGGAACATCATCGTAGGCCACGATGTTAAGTCCAGTGATCTTTTTAGACATACCCACGTTGAATTTTTCAAGGGTTGCTTTACGTGCGGTCATCAGAGCTTTGAGGGCGTTGATATCCATGGTTTGAGCAAAAACAGAGGTGCTTGAAAGCAGGAATACGATGATCAGTTTTTTCATATAATCAAACTCCATAATGGTACCGAATACTTCCCATAAAATAGGGGATCTTTCTTCTTGTTTATCAAGAACGTGGGAAGTTTTACAGACCCCAAAATGGCACCAGTCAAATGAGCTCAAAGTGCTGGAAAAAACGTTGAATAAGACGCCCGCCATCCCTTTTTACAAGCTTAATCTGTTCGGAAGTAAGGTTTTCCATGTCTGTAGAGCAGAAATAATCAGAGGCTTCAGGATGTGGCTGTGAGCCCATAAAAGGGAGCGTTTCATGGATGACAAAATCATGACTGAGGCCGGTGCCAACACTTAGCAAACCTGGGGCGAGTTTTTTCACAACTTGTCGATGAGTCACTGCTAAATTAAAAACTTCGCCTTTTTTAAAACCCATAAAGTCGCGGTCTATTGTTACGATTCTAACACCCATATATTTGGATTTATCAGCGGAATGGTAATCAACATGAGCATCTAGTGCATGGCACATGAGCTGATGCCCAAAGCAGCAGCCCAGGATCGGCTTGTGGCGTTTTAGTTCACCTAATAAAAAGTCGGCTAAGGGGCGATGCTAATCAAGTGGCTCAGTAACGTTGGAGGCGGAGCCCAGAACAATATAGCCTTGGTTATGAGGAGCATTTTGAATTAAATCTTCAATGCCAAATTGGCCGGGTTGAAAATAGGTTGCCCTGATCCCCAGGAGAGTGACTAATCGGTTAAAACAGTGAATCGCCGGGCCTTTTACAAACGGGTCTACAATTGCAATTTGATTCGTCATCCTCAATGCCTTGTGATAAAAAAAATCTATGAGAAATATTCTTCTTCTGCTCGCCCTGAATGCATGTACTCAAAAGTATGCCGATTATGATCTTATAAGAAAAGTTGATTTCAACAAAGAGTCATATGAGCGCCCAATACCTGTGACCCAGATCATGGCCCAGGGAAATGATGAACTCAAAGAGTGCTTCAATCAGTGGCTGTTTTTCTCAAATGCCGAAAAGCAAAAAGAGTCGCACATTCCAAGCATGGTTCGGGTCTTATGCCCTGGTAAGGATTATCTAGTTTCAGCTGAGTTTAAAGAAACCTGGTGGACAACACTCATTTTTAGTCAGGCTTGCATAGAGATTCAAACCAAATGTGGCAATCCTCTCAAAGCTCCATGAAAATTTGGTTTTTGATTCTTTTTTTATGGCCCTTGCAACTTTTAGCAACTGGACAAGTGACCGAGATAAAAAATGGTCAACAGGTCATCGCCGACATCTTCGACATAACAAAAATTCATTCTCGAAGTAAAGTGATTATCATTTCACGGGAAACCAATAAGGCCATTGCTTTCGGTACCATTAGTTATCTGGATGATAAAGTTTCACCCGGCATGGCATTGATCACCTTGGATGAACTTACTGATCAGACGCTCGTTATCCTCAAGGATTTCGTTTATCCTCTGGATTATGAATTGATGAGAGAAAAAAAGATACCGGGATTCACTTCTTTAACTCTTCAGGGAGACAATTCAATACCTGCACAGTTCAAAGAATTAGCTTACTTCGGAGTGTTCACATCAGAAGGTCATACTCTAGATAAGGGCGAGATACTTGCCAGCCCTTTCCAACTTCAATACGGAATGACCGATAATTTCGGACTCAAAATGGTCAATGATCTCTGGTTGTATTGATACTTGAACGATGGGCTAAAGTTCCGTCCGGTAAGAAACAAATACGCCAAAATTACTCTGAATACTTTGGGTGCCTACAAGGTTCAAAGTCAGGATTATATCTGGCAAGCTGGTGGGGTCATAACTCTGCCATCCAATGCTAAATTTCAGAATCATTTGATGGTTAACATCACGCTGGATCCTCAGTTCACAGAGGCCCATGCGACCAAAGGACTTGGGCTCTTTCAGGATTCTGATATCCGAAATATTACTGAGTACATTACTGACAACTGGAATCGAATTCTCTATGGTCCGGTCTATAACGTAGAATTACAAACTTTCGGTGGAACCGTCTCGCACATGTGGATTTGGGATACGTTCCACATGAGTCTGGGAATTGCGACTAAAGATTTTTCTAATCTGACTTTCGGGCAGAATGGTTACTACTACGTGTATGATCTATTCTGGAGATTTTAACCGTTATCCATCAACGCTTTGAAGCTGGTGATGCCCTCAAATTCCGAAGATTTTGTCCCCGGTCTCAGTAGTTGCGTGACTCTCATGCCGGCCAGATGTGCTGCCCGAAGCTCCTCTGGAATATCGGAGAAAAAATGAATCTCTTCGGGTTTAAGTTTTGTCAGCTGAGCGATGTTTTCATATGACGATTTCTCACGCTTGCCTCCAACTTTGGTGTCAAAGAAGTGTGAGATCATGGGAGTCATGTCACCTTCACAAGAAAAACCAAAGATGAGCTTCTGAGCATGAACCGATCCGGAAGAATAAATACCGATCTGAGTTTTGTTGTGGAGGATTTTATTAAAGAAAGGTTTTACGTCCGGATACAAATGACCTTGAAATTCTCCCTTTGAATAACCCACGTCCCAGATCAATCCTTGAATTTCTTTCAGGGCTGGATGTTTGCGGTCTTTTTCAATCCAGTCTTTTAATTTATCTATGCAATCGTAGAGGGAGAGTTTTTTCTTTTCCTCTTCCCAGACGGTATTCCGGGTATCTTCCAGAGCTTTGGCAACCGCCGGATGGGTCTGGTGGTTCAGCACATAAGACTGCAGACACTTTTGGGAATAGGGAAAAAGCACTTTGTGGACAAAGTGAATGTCCGTGGTTGTGCCTTCAATGTCGAAAAGAAAAAGTTTGATCATAGTGTGTTGTACTTTTGTTCTTTGCCCGATTGAGTATAGTTGGCGACCCAACCTTCCGGTGTCATGAAAACGCGGATAGCCTTCACGTGATACTTAGGGGCCAGATCAAACCAATGGGTCACACCTTTGGGAACGGAGATGAAATCACCTTTCTCACAAAGCATTTTGAAAACTTCCAGGCGATCAGAAAGATGGAAGAAGAACATGCCTTCGCCATCGACAAAGAATCGAACTTCATCCTCTGCGTGAGTGTGCTCAGACAGAAATTTTGCCCGAATAGCTTCAATGTTCGGTGTGTCCTTATGTACGTTGATCACATCGGCATTCACATAGCCGTGTTTTTTCATGTAAGGGCCTAGTTCATGCTCATAGGCTTTGAGAATAGTTTCCTGGGAGTCGGTATTTTTGAGGGGCATCGAGGCAGCCCACTGTTCGAAAATAATTCCGCGCTCATTCATAAAGGCTTTAATATCTTTTGGATCTTTGAGTTCTTTGCGAACAGGATCAAGCAGAGTTAAAACGGCCATTATAGTCTCCTCATGGTGTAGTAACACTCAAATAAAAATTCGTACGTCTCAATATGTCGTTTAGCTGTGGCGATGTCTTTGCCCCACGTATAAAGACCATGTCCGGCAATCAGGAAGCCATGAATCTCTGGTCTGGCGGTAAAGTGATGATCCATACCTTTCAGGATGTCGCTCATCACCTGTGAGTTAGGAACGATTGGCAGAACGGTTTTCAACTCGTGAGTCTGGTTACCTTCCAGTCCCTTTTGAATCTCAAAACCTTCAAACACCAGTTGTTTTTCTTTTGCCAGGGACTGGGACAAAACTGTTCCCAGAACGGAATGAGTATGGAGCACACATTTTACTTCAGGATATTTTTGATAAAGATAAGTGTGAATTTCGGTTTCAGCAGAGGATTTAATTCCAGGCTGATTAAAAGGAGGCAAAACCTCCCCGTGGGGTGTGATGATAATGAGGTCGCTTAAACCAAATTTACTTTTATCCACACCGGAGCGGGAAATAATTAATTGCTCAGGATTTTCCGAACGAACCGAGTAATTAGTTGAGGTAGCAGGTGACCAGCCTTGCTGATTAAAAAAGCGGATGGCCTCGAGTAAATCTGTCGCTAGTTTGAGATTGGTGTCTTTGAACATGAAAAAGGCCCCCTGTAGGAGCCTTTTCGTATCGCGAACACCATGATTTTTGAAGGACAAATTGGGGGTGAGGGTTAGTTAATGTGGTGGGAATTCCCAGCAATTACCCCAACAGTGCGCTGAGCTTTATCCAATTGTTCTTGAGACGCTCGTTTTTCTTTCATCACCATAGTCATGGTTTGACCGGTAACAACCAAGGCAAAAATTCCAGTCGCCATCAAAAACTGTTTTGTCCAAGCGAAGAGCATGGAAAACCTCTCGGGCTAATGGCGCGACGTGCTACATAAAAATACGGCTACATAACAAGGTGCGTTTAAAAAAATTGCATATCCTGCTTCTGATGTTAAGGTTTTATTTAGACGCAAAGCCTAGATGTCTTTTCACCCTAAAAATGGTGAGATGAAAGCATCACAACACACACTGATTTCTAGAGGCATAATTCATGAAAAACCCCTTTCTTGGGAGTGATTTTCAAAATACTCACAAAGGTAGCTTTACTCACCTGCATTTGCACACGCAGTATTCACTGCTTGATGGTGCAATCAGATTAAATGATCTCTTTAAACGAGCTAAAGAGTTGGAGATGCCTGCCATCGCCTGTACCGACCACGGTAATATGTTTGGTGGAATTGATTTTTACACCCGTGCCATTTCTGCGGGCATTAAGCCGATTCTGGGCTCTGAGATTTATTTCACTCCGGGATCTCGACATGATCGCCGGGCCCCAAAAAATTTAAAGACCCTTGATTCACAAGATGAAGTTGAAGGCAAACACCAGATCCATCACCTTATCCTATTATGTAAAAATCTCACCGGATATCGCAATCTGTGTAAGCTCCTCTCAAAAGCTTATCAGGAAGGCTTCTATTATAAGCCACGGGCCGATGTGGAACTATTGCGCGAATTCTCCGAAGGCTTGATTGCCACCACCGCTTGCTTGAAAGGGGAAGTGGGCTACAACCTTTTTACCAATCAGGATGAGAAGGCCCACCAGGCCGCCATGAAATTCCGCGAGATCTACAAAGATGATTTCTATCTTGAGATTCAGGAAAACGGTATCCCCGAGCAGGTGGACGTAAACCGTAAAATTATCGCCTTTGCCAGAGAGAACTCTATTCCTTTGGTTGCTACAAACGATTGCCACTACCTGACCCGCGACGATGCGGCTGCACAGGAAGTTCTCATGTGTATTCAGACCGGAAAAACTCTGGAAGATGAAAAACGCATGAAGCTTTCGACCACAGAGTTCTACTTAAAGTCCGCCCAGGAAATGCGCGAAGCTTTTCACTACGCTCAAGAGGCCTGTGATAACACACTTAAAATTGCTGACGCCTGTAACCTTGAAATTCGCTGGCAGGATGAAAAAGGTAAGCAGATTTACCTGCTTCCAAAATTTGAAATTGAAACCAAAGAAACTGAAGAAGAATACTTCGCACGGCTTTCTCGTGAAGGTCTGGAAGAGCGATTCCAAGGGCCTCACTTCAAGCACCTGGTAACAAAGCCCAATTGGGAAACAGAAATCAAACCTCAGTATGTAGAGCGTTTGGATGTCGAAGTTGGCCTGATTAAGCAAATGGGATTCACAGGTTACTTTTTGATCGTTGCTGACTTTATCGGCTGGTCAAAAAAGAATGGTATCCCTGTAGGACCAGGTCGAGGATCAGGAGCTGGTTCCATCGTGGCCTATGCACTTAAGATTACCAACGTAGACCCGATTCCTTATAACTTACTCTTCGAGCGATTCATCAACCCTGAACGTATCTCTATGCCGGATTTCGACATCGATTTCTGTCAGGATCGACGTCAGGAAGTGATCGAATACGTAACCAGAAAATACGGTGAAGAACGAGTAGGGCAGATTATCACTTTCGGAACCCTTTCAGCTAAAGCCGTTCTGCGAGATGTCTCCCGCGTATTTGCTCTTCCTTATTCAGAAGCAGATGCTCTGGCAAAACTTGTTCCGGAAGAACTTGGCATTGAACTTCAGGAGGCTATTGATAAAGAACCTAAACTTAAAGAACTAGAAGATAATGATCCTAAGGTGAGACGAATTCTTCAGATTTCCAAGCGTCTGGAAGGATTGAATCGTCACGCAGGAATTCACGCCGCTGGAGTGATCATCACCAACGAGCCACTCGTGACTTATTGTCCGCTATTCCGAGGGGCCAAGGGTGAACAGGTTGTTCAGTTCGATAAAGACTTTTCAGAAAAAATTGGTCTCGTTAAGTTCGACTTTTTAGGACTGAAAACACTAACTGTTATTTCCAATGCCTCTAAGCTGATTCAGCGAGATCTCAAACCAGACTTCGACATTGAAGACATTGATATGAACGATAAGTCGGTTTACGACATGATCTCTGATGGTCAGACAGTTGGGGTATTCCAGCTCGAGTCATCGGGAATGCAGGATCTATGTAAACGAATTAAGCCAGGTTCAATCGATGACATCACCGCGATCAACGCTCTTTATCGCCCGGGTCCGATGGGTTCCGGAATGCATCTGGAATTTGCCGAGATTAAAAACAAAATTAACGGCAAGACCGAGCAGTATGTCTTCGAAGAACTCAAACCGGTGCTAAAAGATACCTACGGCATTATCGTTTACCAAGAGCAGGTGATGAACATCGCCCGCGTGGTGGCCGGCTACTCCCTGGGCCAAGCGGACATGCTACGTAGAGCTATGGGGAAGAAGAAAGCCGAAGAAATGCAGATGCACAAAGAGATCTTCCGCAAGGGTGCGGTAGAGCGCGGCTTTGATGAAGAGAAGGCTATCGGTCTATTCGATTTGATGGAGAAATTCGCGGAATACGGATTTAATAAGTCCCATGCTGTGGCCTATTCAGTTGTGGCCTATCAAACAGCCTTTCTGAAGCGCTACTACCCGGCGCAGTTCTTCGCGGCTCTCCTGGGAACCGAGATCAACAACAAAGAAAAAATCACTGCCTATATTCAGGAAGCCAAAGATTTCGGCATCGATATCCTGCCACCGGATGTGAATGAGTCTCTATGGCTCTTCAACGTAATTGGCAACAGCACCATTCGCTTCGGCTTGGGTGCTGTGAAAGGTGTGGGGGAAGGTGCGGTAGAAGAAATCGTGCGTGAGCGAACTGAAAACGGTCCTTTCAAGGGCTACGTGGATTTTTGTGAGCGCGTGAGCCTTAAAACAGTGAATAAGCGTGTGATGGAATCACTCATTAAAGTGGGAGCTTTCGATTCCTGCGAAAAGTTCAATCGTAAAACTCTTTTAGATAACATGGAATTCATCACTTCCTTCGCTGAGAAAAAGCAGGAAGAAAAAATGATGGGTCAGACTTCCCTCTTTGATGTGGGCGGAAGTGACCAGCAGTCTTCTGAGGACCAGTTGAATATCGCTGAGTCGCAGGAGTTTGATGAAAAACAAAAGCTCTCACTGGAAGCGGAGCTTTTGGGGATCTATGTTTCGGGTCACCCACTTATGCGTTTCAAAGACATCATGGGTAAACTCACTAGCATGAACCTGGCACAGGTTCAGGAGCTGCCAACGGTCGCTCAACCGGAAGGATTCAATCGTCGTCTGGGAGATGAGCATGATCCATCCAAGCGCAGTGTGGTGATCGCCGGCATGATTACAGAGAACAAAGTGATCATGACCAAGAAAGGCGATAAGATGGCGTTTGTAACGCTGGAAGATCTTCATAGTAAAATTGAATGTCTCTTCTTCCCACGTGTATTCGCTGAGTATCAGCAGTTCCTAACGACTGATGAGCCTCTGGTTCTTCATGGAGTGATCAATCTCGCCGAAGATCCGAAGAAGTTTTATCCAAATAAAGTCGGCTTCCTGAAAGATGAACAGGATGATCGAGTGACATCTGTGCGAGTCAGTGTTCCGCTCAATCACCTGAATCCATACTCTCTTGGCCAGATGAAGCAAATCCTCTTGAGTTATCGGGGAACGGTGCCGATTCATTTTATTTTTGAGACACCTGAAGGTCGGGCCCGTATGCCACTTGATGATAATTATCTGGTTAGTGCCTCTCCGCAGATGGCGGCAAAACTCAATGAACTCTTAAATACCAACTCGGTCTCATTCATTATTGATGGGAAAGTTGAGGAATTCCGACAGTGAAGCTTTTTCTCTCTTTTGTTTTTTTATCAACGCTGGCCTTGGCCGAAGTCACTCCGACTCCGGCAACAGAGCCAGCAACGGCTAAATCATTTTCCCGGCTCATTCTTATTTCAGAAGTAGAGCCTTATCTTTTTTCATGGAAAGATCTAGGTGTTGAAAACGACCGAAGTTTTTCCTTAGCCTTGGATAACTCCTGGCTTAAGTGGTTCAGTGAGAATCTTCCGGCGACTGTTGAATCCGTTGTTTTATGTGATGCTACCTGCATGGATTTTTATCGGAAATGGTTTGAAACCCACTTTGATAAGCTCGTCATTCCAGATGAATATAAGAATGCCTTGATCCTTAAAACGAACATGCTGATTAGAAAAAACGGCTCCGTGGGTGAAGTGAAGTTTGAATGGGAAGGACGGACTGTTCTTCAGGATGTGAATACTAAAAAAGTCATGGCTGCTTCCACCTTGGCACCAGAAAGCCGGACCTTTAGGGATCTGGATCAAAAGGCCATTAATTCAGGTCTGGCCAGTTCCATGTATCGAACGGCCATTCCATTTTTCATGGATTATCGAAAACAGCTCGAGACAAAAAAAGGATTCAACCGAGTTTCCCGGTTGGTCATTCGCGGACATCAGCGGCTGGGAGACGTACTGGAGCTCGTAGACGTGCTTAAATTCCGAGGGAATTCGTTGGGCTTAGACATACATCTGGGATCCTTCACTAAGGACGAAGCCCAGCTTATCTGCTACCTGCGGGGTGAGGAAAAATCGTTTACTGATTTATTGTCATCCATAAAAGAGTTAAAATCATCTCATAGTTATACGTTAGTGAATGAATTTA
Source organism: Halobacteriovoraceae bacterium (assembly GCA_040382895.1). Lineage (GTDB taxonomy): Bacteria > Bdellovibrionota > Bacteriovoracia > Bacteriovoracales > Bacteriovoracaceae > Peredibacter. The sequence continues at coordinate 1,134 of JBEIEO010000092.1, read as the reverse complement.
CAGGCGTTCACCACGTGATCAAATTAGTTGCTGAATAACTTTGAGGATGATTCATGTCGCAAATTGGACTGCTCTTATGGCCTATGATGGCCTTGCTCTTTCTTCTGCAATCATGCGCACCCGTCACTCGACGTCGCCCGATCAACCAGGCCGGAAACCTCAAAAGCGTTTCTGAATTCAATCCGATCAAAAAGAAAATCGCGCTCTTAAGTTTCTACAATGAATCACCCATGGGTGGAGATGATCTCGCAGTAACAGCAACAGAAGAGTTTCGTCGTGAGATCTCAAAGTCCCGTGAATTTTTGATCGATCCTGAAGCTGAAACTATTTTTGGAACTTCCAAAGAAATCTACGCCGGTGGTGGGGTGAAGCTGGTGCAGCTCGCTCGTAAGGCGAAAAACTCCGGTGTGAATCTAGTGATATTCGGACGAGTCAAAGAGGCCCGGGTCCGTCAGAAAAGTGATGAAATAGGCTTTGTAAGAAAAGTGAAATCACTAGCGGAAACCTATGTCGAAATTAAAGTCTACGATGTGCTGGCCAATAAAGAACTCTTTTCTGAAACGGTAGATGGCAATATTTCAGATGACAACATGCGTTTCTATCAGGCAGAGAGTGAAGATAATCTGGCCTATCGCCAGGATCTTTTACGTTATTCGGTAAAAGTGGCGGTAAGAAAATTTATTCCAAGAGTAACCAAAGTTGGGTCTCGTCTGGATTGGATGGGTAGAGTTGCCAAAATCATTGGTACCCGCATTTACATTAACGCCGGAAGAACTTCCGGGATCAACATGGGCGATATTCTGAAAGTGATAACTGAAGGTCAGGAAGTCTATGACCCTGAGTCCGGGGCGATGATAGGTATGTCACCAGGTGAAGTAAAAGGAACCCTTGAAGTTGTCGACTACTTTGGCGATGACGGTGCCATTTGTATTCTGCATTCTGGCGGCTCAGTGACGGAAGGGGACTTTGTCCAATTATACTAATGAAAAACGAACTTAAACGAGCTCCATTCCTAGTAGTTTCAGCTTCTCCGTATATGCGGGGAATCTTGAAGTTTGTCCTAGAAACTCTGCTTCTGGCCGATGTGACAGAACTAGAATCCGAAGAGAAAGCTCTCTCCTTCCTCAAGAACCT
>JBEIEO010000091.1:0-10319 GCA_040382895.1 Halobacteriovoraceae bacterium | reverse complement strand
GAAATCCATTAACTGGCAATGGCATGGTAACCGACCTCAAAGGCCAGGAACAGAAAGCAATGTTTCAAAAAGAAAGATTCAAAGAAATTGGTGTCCATGAAAGATATCTGGAAAAATTTGTAAGAGAGCTGGTGTGATTCAAATAATCATTGGTTTATTCATTTGTCAGTTTGCATGGGGAAAAGTTTCTCTGGAGTTCAAGCCGGACCAGATTTCGGTTAATCAGGGGGAGATTGTCGAGGGTCATCTCATACTGAATGAGGGCACTATACCCACCATGAGTCTCAAGGGTAAAAATATTGGCAAGACCCTTTATATTTTCAATATTGAGCCATTTATGGGAAATGGTGGAAAATTTCAAGCTAAAACTAAGCTGATATTCTCGAAAGTCCCTGAAGCTAATACCGCCCTTGAAAATGTAAACGGTGAAGAAATCTTTATTTTTTGGAACAATTTAAATGTTAATCCCACCCAGGAATCACAATCCTTCCTTTTAGGAGATTTTGAAATTCCTGGTCGTAAAAAGATTATTCCCTGGATAATTGCCTTATTGGTTACTTCATTTATTGCTTTTATCGTTTGGTGTTTAATTAAAAGAGGTCAACTACGCCGAAATCTGAAAAAACGAAAACTGGCCTTAAGAGATCAGCTAGCTCAAGCCTCTTCCTATGATGAGGTTGTTATCATCTGGAAAAATAAGCATCAGACTTTGAAAGAATTTCCTAACATGGAAGAACCTTTTAAAAATCTTGAAGTCACTCTATTTAAGTATCAGTTCAAGCCACAGCGAACCAATCAAGAGCTTGAACAGGTGATGGAAGCTTATCAAAAATTCAAAGAAGAAGTGTTGAAGGGGAACTATGGAATTTAAATCTCCCCTTTTACTATGGCTAGGCGTATTAGGCGGATTAAGCTGGTCGATAGATTATTGGAAGTTTTTGATTCGCTCACCACTTTATTTTCCACTTCAGACCCAGGGACGAAAATGGCTTCGCCAGGGTCTGCGTAGTCTTTTGTTTCTAATCGGAATTGCCGGTTGGTCGTACTTGAGTTACTCACTTATGCAGCCGCGCAAGGCTCAAAAGTTCACTCCATCAAGTATTGAAGTTAATGACATCATTTTGTGTATTGACGTGTCTCGTTCTATGTTGGCCGAAGATATTAAGCCTAACCGACTCGAGGTAGCCAAAGACAGAATTCGTGAATTTGCACGAATGAGGCCGACTGACCGAATCTCGGTCGTAATCTTTTCAGAAAAAGTTTTTACACTCTTACCTCTCACTACTGATCCCGCCCTCGTCGACCAGGTTCTTTCTGAAATTTCGATTGGATATTTGGGAAGTGGTACTAATATTGGTGATGGTCTGGCGCTTTCAGTTGCAAGAGCTGTAAATTCAGATACTAAAAATAAAGTGGTCGTTCTCCTCACCGACGGAGTCGCAAACGTTGGAACACTAACACCTATCCAAGCAGCGGAAGAAGCCAAAAAGTTTGGTATTAAGGTTTACACTATAGGTCTTGGAACAGATGAAGACGCTAAAATTCCTGTGGGTAATGGAATTTTTGGTACTCAATATCAATTAATCCCTGGCGGATCCATTGACTACAAGACCCTCAAAGAAATCAGTGACATGACTGGCGGAAAATTCTATCCCGCTAAAAGCAATGGTGCACTCAAAGAAATTCTGGATGATATTCAAAAGCTTGAAAAAACTGAAATTAAGGTGAACCACAAAATAGTTTATGATGAGCAATACTATCAATACCTGTTGATGGGAGTATGCCTCATCTTTCTGGTTGAGATACTTCGTCGTTGGTTGCTAAAGGATGTCGTATGAATTTTGAGCATGCGAATTATCTGCCATTTATCGCCGGAGCCATCGCTGCATTATTAGTTACAGTTCTCTATCTGGAACGAAAGTTTTTTAAAATTGTTAAACTCTATTGGTTCTATAAAAGAAGCCTCTTTAGCTATATTTCCAGCATTCTATTTTTAGCAGGCATGATAGCACTTTTGGTAAGTCTGCTGGACTTTAGAGGACCTGAAGAGAGGATTAAAGGTGGAGTTCCGACTGACAGAACAATCATCCTTATAGATACCTCTGCTAGTATGTTGGCCGAGGATGTGAAACCTAGCCGACTGCAGAAAGCTAGTTTGATTGCCAAACATTTTGCCCGTAAAGCTGCTGGTCATCAGCTTTCAATTGTGGCTTTTGCTGAGATTCAAAAAAAGATCGTTCCCTTCACAAATGATCTGGACCTTATTGACGCTCGTTTAGACAGTATTAAGAATCTACGTAATCAAAATGGATCATCCGCCTTATCTGCAGCAATACAGGAAAGCATTCAATATTTTAAAGAAACTGGTGAAACCAGAGGTAATATCCTGATCCTGACAGATGGCGAAGAAACAGCAGAAAGCATTAATTTGAATATTCCCAAAGAAATTTATATCGCATTAGTGGGAATCGGTACGAGTCAGGGGGGACGCATCCCTTTAGATGATGGTCGAGGTTTTCGCTTTGGATATAAGAAATCTCAAGGCAAAGATGTTATCACCAAACTAAATGAAGACTTTTTTAAACAAGTTACTTCAGATATCTCAACTGCTCAGTATTGGTTGGCAAATACCTATTCACTTCCTTCAGATGAGATTCTTGATTTCTTCAAAGGACAGAAGGCAAATGGTGAAAAACAGCAGGACATGGTGATAAAACCGGTCATGATGGAATGGATTGTGATCCCGGCCATTGTGCTACTCATCCTCTCTTATGCTTTCAAGGCAGTGAAAGTTTTCAGCTTAGGTCTTTTGTTACTGATTCTGCCACTTCATGCCCAGGAAGCTGAGGGGCCAGAACTAAGTCCTGAGATTCAGCAAAAGCTAGAGTTATTGCAGCAGGGAGAACTCAATCAACTTGAAAAAATAAAACTGGCAGATGAGCTCCAAAAAGCTGGGGCCAAAAACGAGGCACTGGCCTTGTATGAAGAGAATCTCCCGCGGAAAAAGATTGATCCAAATGTACCAGCGGAAGCCTACCTGAACTATGGGACTGCGCTGCTGGAAAAAGGTGAAGCCCAAAAAGGTCTACAAATCTACGATGACTTAACCAATCAACTAGATGCTAAAACAGATCAGGGAAAAAAGATCAATGGCATGATTGAAAAAAACATTGTGAATTACTTCAAGGTTCAGGAACAAAAACAGCAGCAGAAAAAGAAGCAGGACCAGGAAAACAAAGATAACCAGGATAAAAATCAAAAAAACCAGCAAGGATCTAGTAATTCACAAGATCAAAAAAATCAGTCTCAGTCTGGTAATAGTCAGCAAAAAGATCCTAAAGAGGGAGAGCAACCTCAGAAAGACAAAAAAGATAAGGGCGACCAAGGCGAAGAAGAAAAGAAAGATAAATCGGAAGAGAACCAAGATAAAGATCAAAACAAAGAGCAACAGGATAAGAATCAAGAAGGTGAGAAAAAGAAACTTCCACCTCAGAAAATCCCGGCAAAGCTGAAGCAACTGATGTCTGATGATAGACAGCTTCAGCTCAAAATCATCGAACAAAATACCCGGGACATGAATCGTCGTAAGAGTCGACAAAACAAGGATTGGTAATGAAGATACTGATTAGTTTAATTGCTTTGCTTTTATCTTTGAATTTGTTTGCAGATTCAGTGAAAGTTGAAGTTTCGCCTTCAAAACCCGTTGCTGGTGAGGTGTTCCAGGCGATCTTTAGGGTTTTTACTGATTCAGATGAAGAGCCATCAATTAATTTCACCCCATTGCGAGTAGAAGTGGTGGGTAAAAGTAATCAGGGTATTAAGACAAGTACAATCTATGCTAATGGCCAGTTTACCTCTACCCGTGAGATGACAATTGTCTACGATCTTGCTGCTACCGCTACTGGAACTGCGGGGCTAAGAGATATTACAGTACAGGTTGAAGGTAAAACCATTCGTCATCCGGCAGTAACTTTTAATGTGTTGAAAGAGCCTGAAGTTGCTGCTGACGTTTTTGTTATGGCCGAAGTTCCTAAAACTACTGTCTTTGTCGGTGAGGGAGTTGTGGTTCGTTATTTTCTTTACCACAAAACACCAGTCAGAAACGTAGACATCAAGAAGTATCCCAAGCTCAATGGCTTCTTAAAAAGATTTCTTCAGGAACCAGAGCGATCCGAAAGGGTTTCTGTGGATGGTCAGCTTTACATTCGCACCCAATTGTATGCAGCTAAATTATTCCCGGAAAAGATGGGGGAACTAAAAATTGATCCTCTTCAACTGACGGCGACTATCACAGTCAATCAGGCCGCAGATCCATTCGGAGCTTTTGGATTTGGCGGAACCTCCAAATTGAGGACTATTCAGAGTGAAAGTATAAAATTAGAAGTCAGACCTTTACCCGAGGCTGGTAGGTCAGAAGCCTTTACGGGCTTAGTGGGAAAACATGAATTTGATCTGCAGGTCAATAATTCAAAACTCATTGTAAACGAGCCTCTCGAAGTGAAGCTAACTGTATCAGGAAATGGAGCTTTGGAAAATTTAGAAGCTCCTGCCATCCTTAAGCATCAGGATTTAGAAGAATTTGAATCTAATGGCGATTTAAAGATAATGGATGCTGATCAGGCGACCAAAGTTTTTGATTATACCTTTTTGCCAAAGGCCAATATGTCTATTCCGGCAACATCGGTCAGCCTTTCTTACTTTGATCCGGATACAAGTCGTTATGTTGCCGTTCAGTTACCTATGCCTGAGATTGTTGTTGCAGGTGCAAGTCAGAAATCTGAGAGATACAAACCCAAAGAGCAGGAATCAAAATCTGATACTTCAGTGAAGCTTCCCCAAATATCAAATGAAATCGCGGGACCCATCCTTGCACAAGCTTCGGGATGGAGAAATTGGTTATCTTACCTTAATGTCGCTCTTGCTATATTGGCCTTATCTATCGCCCTAAGCCTCGTAGTTAAAAGAGACAAACTTCCATCATTTTCAACAACAACAATCCCGGCAAAATTTAAAAAGGGCCAATTTGAATTGGGTGAATTTGTGAAATGGTTGTCACCTTTGATTGCCAAGACTGGTAAAAGCCCAATGGTGTTGATCATAGAATCTGATCTTAGCTCAGACGCAAAAACATATTTTATTGATTTATTGAAATCTAATGACTATAAAGATTATGCCCATACTAAAGGTCAGCTAAAGTATAACTACAATTCGCAGTGCTTTAAGGAATTGGATAAATACATCCAGAGTGTGACAAATGAAAATTCTTCACAACCTTCTTGAGATCCCGAAACAGGAAGGACATTATCCTGAGATTGGCCTAACCATCGGCAACTTCGATGGTGTACATCTTGGCCACCGTCAGCTGCTGGATGAAATCAAAAACGATTGTTCCAATAAAAATTTAAAATTTGTCGTCCTAACCTTTATTCCTCATCCTCAAAAGATTTTGCAACCGGATAAGGAGCGTTTTCTAATCACAAGCTATGAGCAGAGAAGGAAATTGTTAAAAAGCCTGGGCGTTGATTATTTGATAGAATTACGATTCACACGAGACTTCAGTACGTTGGCGCCGGAAGATTTTCTGAAGCAGTATCTTTTGAATTATCCAGGTCTGAAGGATTTTTACCTTGGATATGACTTTGCTTTCGGAGCTAATAAAGCAAGGGGACTACGATCTGGTAAAATCAATTTGCAGTCCCTTAAATGTTAACGTGGAAATACAACCGAAGTTTGAGTTTCATCACAAAGTGGTTTCATCCAGTCTCATCCGCGACCGTCTTATTACCGGAAAGATAGAAGAAGTCGAAGAACTACTCGCCAGACCTTTCCATTTAGAAGGTGTTGTCATAAAAGGGGAAGGTCGAGGTAAAAAAATTGGCTTTCCAACAGCAAATATCCAAGTGTCTCCGGACTTGATCGTTCCGCAACGTGGGGTTTATGTCACCCGCAGTATCTATAATGGAATGACTTATAATTCTATTACCAACATAGGACATAATCCTACCTTCAAAGACACCCATCATCTTCATATTGAAACTAATTTATTTGATTTTGATATGGATATATATGGCGAATCTCGAGATATTGAGTTTCTCTGTAAAGTGCGTGATGAAAGAAAATTTCCCACAGTAAATGACCTCATTTTTCAGATTCGCTCAGATGTCGAATACGCCAAAGTATTTTTGAGCAAAAGATGAAATTTGCGCTGATCGGGAAATCCATTTCTCATTCTCTGTCTCCCAAGATGTACCGGGATATTTTTCAGTGCGAATTAGAATATGAACTTTTGGATATCCAGGATGAAAAAGATCTACCCACCTTGAGTCAATTGGCCTCTCGCTATGATGGTGTAAACATTACTTCCCCTTATAAAAAGGTATACGCCGATTCTGTAATAATTGATTCACCGGATGTCGCCAAATTAGGTGCAATCAATACCATATCATTCACTGAAGAAGGGATTTTTGGCACCAATACAGATCTCATCGCTGTTGAACAGATTTTGCGACATCAGCAAATGGCTTCGGATAGTATTCATCTTACTATCCTTGGAAGTGGAGTCATGGCTAAGTTGACAACTTTAGTCTGTGATAAGCTTCAGATACCTTATGAAGTTTTTGATCGAGCTTTAGGCTTAACCAGTTCCACCAGTCTTACCAATTTCAATTATGGTCCTGGTCATATTGTTGTTAATGCTTGCTCGCGGGACTTCATCTTTACTGGAGAAATCCATCCAGATAGCCAGTTCTGGGATTATAACTATAACTTTTTACCACACAAAAATACTCTACCATTTCGAGTTAAAACCTACACTGACGGTCAGGAGATGCTTTGGATCCAGGCCAATGCCGCAGCTGAATTTTGGCAAAGAACAAACCCTAAACTTAAGTGCTGAATAATCCGAAGATGTAAACATACATTTAAAGGGTTATCAGCTTTATGATTCGCAAAGAGTTCATCGATATTGTTACTAATACAGGGATGGCTACACTCAAAGAGTTGCGTCGTCTTTCTATGGGTAAAGAAGATGAGATTAATGAATTCGAATTATTATCAATGCCCTATTTTGATGAAAACAAATTTGCAAAAATTTGCTCTGAAAGACATGCAATCACATTTATTGATCTCAGAAATGCAAAAGTTCCAACAGAGACACTTTCTATCCTGAAGAAAAGATTAGTTATTAAGTGGCGTGCGATTCCTATTCAAAAGACGGCTGCCAAGATTACACTCGCGACATTTGATCCAAGCGTTGTTACTGATGGAACGAAAGAATTGACTGATGTTTTTAAAAAGCAAGTGGAGTTTATTCTCACCAATATTTCTTCATGGCGAAAGCTTTTCTCCGGGATCAAAGATTCTGTAGATGACCTAATTAATAACATTCAGGAAGTTACCGCTGCAACAGCAGCCGCAGCCGAAGAAAGCGTTAAAGCTGAAGATATATCGGACGACGTAGTAACCTTTGTGAATAGGCTTCTGGCAGAAGCCTTCGTCAAGAAGGCATCAGATATTCACGTTGAACCTTATGAGAAAATCTTCCGGGTTCGACTGCGTATCGATGGAAACCTCGTGGAAGTGGCGCAGCCTCCGAAGTCCATGATGGCGTCAGTCGTTTCGCGTCTGAAGATTATGTCGCAAATGGATATCTCTGAAAAACGTAAGCCTCAAGATGGTCGTATTAAGTTATTGATTGGCGGTCAACCAATCGATTATCGAGTTTCATCTTTACCAACTTTGTTTGGTGAGAAGATCGTCATGCGACTTCTGGATTCCAGTAACCTTCAATTAGATATGACAAAACTCGGTTTTGAGGCCAAACAACTTGAAGTTTTTAAAGAAGGGATTCATCGTCCCTATGGTATGTGCCTGGTAACTGGCCCAACAGGATCTGGTAAAACAACTACTTTATATTCTGCTCTGGCAGATTTGAATACTCCGGATAACAACATCTCAACCGCTGAGGATCCCTGCGAATTCAACCTTGAAGGTTGTAACCAGGTTAACGTAAAGAAAGAGGTTGGACTTACCTTTGCGTCTGCGCTGAAAGCTTTCTTGCGACAAGATCCCGATATTATCATGGTGGGAGAGATTCGAGATCTGGAAGTAGGCGAGATCGCTGTTGAAGCTGCTTTGACAGGTCACTTAGTTCTTTCAACTCTTCATACCAACGATGCTCCGGCCACTGTAACCCGTTTACTGAATATGGGGATTGAACCATTCCTTGTTGTTGCTGCTTTGAACGTGATTGTCGCTCAGCGACTTTGTCGAAAAATTTGTATCAATTGTCGCGAAGAGAACAAAGTTCCCTCTGAAGAGCTGATTGCTTGTGGATTCGCACCGGCTTCAGCAGAAAAAATAAAAGTCTACAAAGGTAAGGGTTGCGAGATTTGCAATAACACCGGCTATAAAGGTCGTGTGGCGATCTACGAAGTGTTATCTGTAACACCAAAAGTTCGTGAGTTGATTTTGCGTAACGCCTCTGCCGATGACATTAAAAAGCAGGCCATCCGAGATGGAATGAAAACCCTGCGTATGTGCGCACTGACCAAGGTAGCACAAGGATTAACAACACTTGAGGAAGCAGTTTCAAACTCTGCTTCAGATCAACTATAGGAGTAAGCCATGGCCGGTGATAGTACTCAAACCCAAACCAAAACTGCGGTAGAGCAAGGGATTGGAAGCCTGCAGATTCAGCAGCTGTTTAAAGTGATGGTGGATAATGGTGCATCCGATCTTCACTTGACTGTAGGAAGTGCGCCCGGGATGCGCATCAGTGGCGATATTGTGAGAGTGAAAGTGGGAAGCTTAACTCCTGAAGATACCAAACGATTGATTTATCAGATCCTGACTGAAAAACAAAAAGCGGAGCTTGAAAAAAACCTCGAGCTGGATTTTTCTTTCGGTATCAAAGGTCTTGCTCGTTTTCGTGCAAACGTTTTCTACTCAAAGGGCGCAGTCGCTGCGGTATTCAGGCAAATTCCAAGTTTGATTCCTGATTTTGAAGCCCTTGGCCTGCCTCCTGTCCTCTTAGAAATGGTGAATGTTTCCTCGGGACTTTTCCTCGTAACAGGACCAACAGGTTCAGGTAAGTCTACGACCCTTGCCTCTATCATCGACAAATTAAACGCTAATTCCGCATGCCATATTATTACACTGGAAGATCCTATTGAATTCGTACATCAACACAAGATGTCTCTGGTTAATCAACGTGAAGTTGGAGCAGATACCTTAACTTTCGGTAAAGGGATTAAGTCTTTACTTCGTCAGGATCCAGATATCGTTCTTGTTGGTGAGTTGCGAGACCCTGAAACGATTGAAGCCGCATTGACTATCGCCGAAACTGGTCACGTCGTATTTGGTACTCTTCACACCAACTCTACGGTCCAGACCATCAACCGTATCATCAACGTTTTTTCTCACGAACAGCAGGAACAGATTCGAACCCTTTTGTCATTCGTTCTTCAGGGTGTCGTTGCTCAGCAGCTCCTTCCGAAAGTTCCAAAAGGGCGTTGTGCCGTCCAGGAAATTCTGCGAATTACACCTGCGATTCGAAACTTGATTCGCGAAGATAAAGTACACCAGATTTATTCGCAAATGCAGATAGGTCAGGATGAAACCGGCATGTTCACCATGAATCAAAATATTAAAAAAGTTTTGGATTCAGGTCTGATTACCCCTGAAACTGCCATGACCTACTCAAATAACCCGGAAGAATTAACCCGTATGCTCGGTATTGATAATTCGGCGAAGAAGAAAAGATAAGAAACGGATAAAGTATGCCTAAGTTTAAGTATGTTGGATTCACGGCTCAAGGAAAGAAAGTTGAAAATTCCATTGAAGCCGAGACGGAAAGAGATGCGAAGAAGATTCTTCGTCGTCAAAACATACGCGCAACAAAAGTAATTGCTCCTTCAATCTTTGAAGCCGATCTTGGTCAATGGATGGTTGATAAAGGGATTGCTAAACCTTTTGGTCGTGCTGAATTAATGCGCTTCACTCGACAGCTTGCGATTTTGATCAACGCTGGAGTACCGATTCTTGAATGTCTTGAAATACTTCATAAACAAGAACAAAACATGGTGCTCAAGCGTGTGGTTAAAAATGTATCCATGCAGGTTGAAGAGGGTAAGAGCTTGTATGATGCTCTGTCTTCTCAGCAAGGCTTTGATAAGCTCTATTGTTCCCTGGTAAAGGCTGGTGAAGCGGCAGGTATTTTGGATTCGATCCTCAATAAACTAGCTGAGTTTCTGGAAAAACAGGAAAAACTTAAAAAGCAGGTGAAGTCTGCACTCACCTATCCAGTGATCGTAGTGATT
>JBEIEO010000090.1:0-10385 GCA_040382895.1 Halobacteriovoraceae bacterium | reverse complement strand
GTGCCATTTTGGGGTCTGTAAAACTTCCCACGTTCTTGATAAACAAGAAGAAAGATCCCCTATTTTATGGGAAGTATTCGGAACCATTATGGAGTTTGATTATATGAAAAAATTGATCATCGTATTCCTGCTTTCCAGCACCTCTGTTTTTGCTCAAACCATGGATATCAACGCCCTCAAAGCTCTGATGACCGCACGTAGAGCAACCCTTGAAAAATTCAACGTGGGTATGTCTAAAAAGATCACTGGCCTTAATATAGTGGCCTACGATGATGTTCCTGGCTGTAAGTTCAAGCAGGTTTCTACTCAGAGTGTTTTGAAAATTGAAAATCAGCGGGCCCTGGTAATAGCAAAAAATAGAAATTTTCCTGCCAACACTCCGGCTTGCCGTGATGCAGGTTTCACTAAGCCAGAAAATGAGACCGCTTCCATTTTTTATATCAGTAAGCCGTCTCTGGAAGAGGATCTAAAGGATCTTGACGCTATGGCGGCTTCTATCCGAAGCATCAGCCGCGTCGGTGAGATTGTAACGATGGAAGTCTTCACCGAGAGTCTAAATGTTACAATTAAATACGATCTGACTAAACCGTCATTCAAAAATATGATCCTGAGCCAGGATGCGGATTCCAGAACAATCACCGAAGAAGTTGTAGATATTGATATCTCAAAGGTTGATCTGACTAAAGTTTCTTTCTGTGGTGTGGATGAGGAAGGAAATTCTGAATGTACTCCAGAGGCCGATTACAGCGACATCCTTTTTAACTAAACAATTAAAGACCGGCGCAAGCTCAAAGAACTGCGCCGGTCTCAGTTTTAATGCTTTTTAGCTTTCTTATCTGTCCAGCCCAACTTCACCAAGAAATCATCAATCTCTTTTACCATCGTCACAACGCTTTTCATGTCTTCGGCAACATCTTTCAGGCTGTATGAGGCAGATGCTGAGTCGTTGGCAACTTTAGACACTTCTAGGATATTTCGGTTAACCTCGGCAGAGCCTTTGGCAGCGATCTGAGCGGAACGAGAAATTTCCATAGTCGCAGCGCTTTGCTCTTCAACTGCTGCAGCAACGCTGATGTTGATCTCTTTAAGCTTTTCAATAACTCGCAGGATGCCTTTAATCGATTCAACCGCAAGGTTAGTTTCTTTCTGTACAGAAGTGATTCGATTATTGATTTCTTCCGTCGCTTTAGCAGTTTGGCGGGAAAGTTCTTTCACTTCATTGGCAACTACGGCGAAACCTCTTCCAGATTCACCGGCACGAGCCGCTTCAATGGTAGCATTCAGTGCGAGCAAGTTTGTTTGCTGAGCAATGCTGGCAATCACCTTCACGACCTGACCGATTTCTTCTGAGGCTTTCTGAAGCTGATCAATATTCTTATTACTGCTCAGGGCCTGGTTGAAGGCTTCCTGCGCCATCTGTGAAGCATCGTTGATTCGTAGTGAAATTTCAGTTACAGATTTTGTCATCTCTTCTGAAGCTGCAGCTACCGATTCAACAGAACGAGAAGCTTCATTGGAAGCATTTGCCACGGCTTGAGATTGGCGAGAAGTTTCCTCAGAGCCGGCAGCAACCGACTGCGAGATCTCCATCAACTTCAGAGAGGCTGCATCCATTTGTCCTGAAATCTGACCGATGTCACTTCCAACTTTGATATTAGCAGTTATGAGAGACCAAGAAGTCATGGAGCCGATGTATGTTCCATCGGGAGCGATAAGCGCAGAAACTAGAAGATCAAGCTTCTCAGGCCCGAGCGAAATGACTGCACGGTGAGGAAGGTTACGTGGATCTGCCAGAAGAGCTCGCTGGTGAGCAGGGTTCTTGTGGAAGATATCAATCTTCTGGCCAATAGCCTTTTCCAGTTTCACAGGAAGAAGATGCTCAAGGGTTTTTAGCGTATCAAATGACTTCTTATTCATGTAAAGAAGAGTCAGATCGCGATCTACGATCATCACGTTTAATGGAAGGCTTTCCATCATAAGTGATTGTCTTAGAGCTTCATCCTGTATTTGGTTGGTATCGTTCTCTAGCACTTTAGCGACAGCCATCTTTCCTCCTTGAAAAGTATGTTCCAAATCATTATCTGCATTAATGTTATTTGACTTTAGGAATGAAAATGTGATTTTTATCAGGAAAATGAGATTAAAAAAAAATCATCTCCCTGATAAAAATGTCTGAATGTATTAACGATATTTTAGCGAATCCGGCTGAGTTAAAATTAATTAACCTATTCCCATTCTATAGTTCCCGGAGGTTTCGAAGTGATATCGTACACTACTCGTGTGATACCTTTTACCTCATTGCAAATCCGGGAAGACACGCGATTAAGAAAATTCCAACTCAACTCAGTTACTGACGCAGTCATTCCATCCTGAGAATTTACCATTCTTAGTGCGATAACTTCTTCGTAGGCACGACCATCACCCTTCACTCCCACGGTCTTCACCGGAAGTAAAACGGTGAATGCTTGCCAGGTGGAATCGTAGAGCTTGTGTTCTTTGAGTTCTTCATAAAGAATCTGATCCGATTCCTGAACCTTACGAATAGAGTCGCGAGACAGTTGACCCAGAACCCGCACACCGATCCCCGGACCGGGAAACGGATGGCGGAAAACCCAGGAGTGCTCAAGACCAAGCTCCAGCCCCATGGCGCGTACTTCATCTTTAAACAGAAAGCGCAAAGGCTCCAGGAGCTTCAGGTGCATCCGCTCCGGCAGTCCACCGACGTTGTGGTGGGATTTAATAGTGACGGATTTTCCGCCTTTTTTATGAGGGGAAATGGATTCGATAACATCCGGATAAAGGGTTCCCTGGAGGAGATATTCAAACTTGATTCCATGACTCTTTTCGAACTCATGGACTTTGGTTTCAAACACCTCAATGAAAGTCTTGCCAATAGTTTTTCGCTTATGTTCCGGATCTTTGTCGTCTTTCAGAGCATTGAGGAAAAGTTCTGAAGCATCGATGACTTCGATGTTCAGCGACGTTTTTTCCTGAAGCATTTTTATGGTGTGATGATCCTGAGGACGCAAAAGACCGTTATCCACAAAGAAGCAATAGAGATCATCCCCAATTACTTTTTGCACCAGAGTCGCCGCCACTAGTGAATCTACTCCACCTGAGAAGGCACAAAGAACTTTTGATCCTTTCACCTTGGCCACTTCGGCCAGGGAGGTCTCAAGCATGGTTGTCGAAGACCAATCTGAAGGAAGCCTGGCCACGTGATCAAGGAAGTAATGAAGCACATCTTTCCCATGAACGGTATGGACCACTTCAGGATGAAACTGCAGTCCCAAGATGGGTTGAGTGGCATGCTTAATTCCCGCCACCAGACCATTTTCGCTTTCAAAAATAAGTTGAAAATCTTTTGGGAGAATACTCACATGATCGGAGTGACTCATCCACACATCTGATTTTTCCGGTAAGCCTTGAATAGAAAAACCTTTGGCACAATGAAGTTTGGCCAGCCCGTATTCACCCTGAACACCTTTCTCCACTCTCCCCCCGAAAAACTGTCCCAGAATCTGCATCCCGTAACAAATACCCAGGATCGGAAGATTCTTATCTGCAAAGAAAGGACTGTAATCAGTCTGATCTTCAAACACAGACTGAGGTCCACCTGAGAGCACAATGGCCTTAGGCTTGGTGGTTTTTAAACGTTCGATCCCGTCTTCAACAGTGATGATTTCCGAGGTGTATCCCAGCTCCCGGAATTTGCGGGTAATAAGTTGAGTGTATTGAGAACCGAAATCTACAATCCATATGGAGCTTTTCATGCATTATACCTGACGATAGTTTGGAGCTTCTTTAGTCACAATCACATCATGGGGATGAGATTCTTTCAGAGAAGCCGAAGTGATTTTAATAAATTTGGCACGCTCTTTCAGAAGCTTCATATTCGGAGCTCCCACGTAGCCCATGCCGGCGCGCACACCGCCCACTAGCTGGAATAAATTGGAAGACAATGATCCACGGTAAGGAACCTGTCCTTCGATACCTTCAGGAACGAGTTTGGAAACTTCTTCCACAGCACTTTGTCCGTACCGATCTTTTGATCCACGCTCCATCGCTCCCAAAGAACCCATGCCACGGTACATTTTGTAAGCACGTCCCTGATAAAGAACCATTTCACCTGGAGTTTCATCACATCCGGCAAAAAGAGATCCGATCATCACGCAGCTCGCACCTCCGGAGAGGGCCTTCATGATGTCACCTGAGTATTTGATTCCGCCATCTGCGATAAATGGAATGTCAGCCTTGTTACAAACAGTCGCGCTGTCGAAGATCGCCTGCATCTGCGGAACACCGATACCCGCAATCACGCGGGTGGTACAAATTGAGCCCGGACCAATTCCGACCTTGATACCATCCACACCGGCGGCGATAAGATCTTCGCAAGCTTTAGCAGTAGCTACGTTTCCTGCCACCACGTCGATATCTTTGTTCATTTTCTTAATGGATTTTACCATCTCGATCACCCCTTTTGAGTGACCGTGAGCAGTATCAATGACGACAGCATCGACGCCGGCCTTGATCAAAGCTTCTACGCGCTTTAATTCCTTCTCCCCTACACCACAAGCAGCGGCGACTCGTAAACGTCCATACTGGTCTTTATTAGCATTGGGATAGGCGATGGTCTTTTCAATATCTTTAATAGTGATGAGACCTTTAAGCTGACCATCTTTTGAAACCACAGGCAGTTTTTCCACACGATGGTTCTGGAGAATCTCTTTAGCTTTTTCAAAGCTTGTTCCCTCAGGAGCGGTTACAAGATTTTTAGAAGTCATGACGTCTTTGACTTTCTTATTCACGTCACTCACAAAGCGCAGATCCCGGTTGGTAATCATGCCAACGAGTTTTTTATTCTCATCGATCACGGGAAAACCGGAGATCTTGAATTTCTTCATCAAATCAAAAAGTGCTGAGATTGACTGATCCGGTGTTACGGTGAACGGATCAAGGATCATGCCTGATTCATATTTTTTCACCTTCTCCACTTCAAAGGCCTGCTCATCAGGGCTGAGGTTCTTATGGATGACCCCGATACCACCTTCCTGCGCCATAACAATCGCCGTACGGCTTTCTGTCACGGTATCCATGGCAGAGGAAGCAATCGGTATGTTCATACTAATTCGGCGGGAAAAACGGGTCTTAAGATCAACCTCGGTAGGCAGTACTTCTGAATAATTAGGAACAATCAGAACGTCGTCGTAGGTAAGGGCCATTTCCTGGGTATAAAACATAGCTATCCTTTTGATTACTCAAAAGGATAGCTGAAATGATACGGTTTGGCAGTTTTAAACTATATACGGAGCACGTAGCCGAGGTTTTTAAGGGTTTTAATATGGGTGGAAAAAGGCTTAAGCTTACGGCGCAGGTTGGAAAAGTGGGTATCAAGGTTGTTTACTTCAACATGGACGTCTTTCCACAGCATATGGATCAGGTCATCCTTGTGGATAACTCGATTTGGATTCTGGGATAAAACCAAGAGCAATTGGTACTCTTTTGGAGTCAGACGCACTGGTTGGTTATTCAGGATCACCTGGTGACCATCTAGATCGATCACCAGATCTTTGAACTTGATCATTTTGTTGTTCTGCAAATTACGCTTAGAAAGCTGAATGCGGTTACGGATTCGGGCAATCAACTCTTCAGTTTGAACTGGCTTGATAAGAAAATCATCGGCCCCAATTTCAAGACCTTTTACGCGAGCACTGAGGTCGGAATCGCCGGTAAGAAATAATACAGGAAGATTCTGTTTAGCACGCTTCACTTCTTCGTAAACCTGGAAGCCATCTTTACCTGGAATGTGAAGATCCAGAAGAATAGCATCAGTATGATTATTACGGATGAATTCTAAACCTTTATCAGGTTCGGTGAAGAGTTCTAAGCTGAACGAGTCAGACAAAGAGCCAGAAAGAACTTCGAGGAGATCGCGGTTGTCGTCAATGATAGTTACATGCATACGATTTTTTTCCATTTACATATATTAAGACAATTTAAGGTCTAAACGAAACTCAAGAATTCTTAATTGCTTAGCTGGCAGAGTGTGAGAGTAAAACCCCTTTAGAAAAAGGGGCTTAGCCATTAATAGATTTGCGTGGAAAGTTATGTCAAGTACTAGTAACTCTTGAGGTCTTGGATGAGATTTTCGAGCTCTTTCGAGTGGTTGGGCTGATTAGCTTTTTCGTGCCTAAAGGAATTTGAGAATTCTGCATCGATATTAAGATCAGTGGCAACCTTTTTTGGCGTCGCTATGACTGAAATTGGCTTAACTGAAGCCGGGATTCGTGGCTGCTGCACTACTGGAGCTGAGGCACTTTCGGCCACATACATACCATAGAACCTAATTGGTGCGGCTTGAGGCTTCGTTTTACGGGCCAATTTCTTTTTAAAATAGTTGTAGGCTCCAGTTTCCGCAGAAGCAGGAAGACGGTCCATTTTTCCTGACTTAGAAATAAAAATAATCTCACCTCTCGGTGCCTGCGGACCATCTTTTTTTACCGTTGCTTCAGCTGGTTCAGATTCTACCGAAGCAATCTCTCGGGTAGTAACAGGGGTCGTGCCAGTTTCTTTTAATTTTTCTGGCAGTGCTTTGAATTCAGAGAGTGCTGTATTAAGTGAATCCAGACCAACTTTCGTTGGAGTTCGCGGTAATCCGTTTTCAATTTCAGGATCGATGATTGTAAACGTTCCTGCTGCAACTGTATGCTTCATGTTTTTGTCCAGAACATTGGAAACTTCCACGTCACCATTCACCACCAGAACCTGGGACTTCGAAGTTGACTGGTCAAAAGTGGTGATGAATTCAGACTTCCAGAAACCAACGTGACCATTGGCAGTTGTTAGTGCCAGAGGATGACGGGCATTCAAGGATTGAATCCAGGTTTTTCCTTTTTTCAACTGAACTGATTTATCAAAGAACTTCAGGTGAGAACCTTCCGTTAAATGATAAGTGGCATCGTAATAATCATTGAGAGTGATCGTTCCATCTTCGCCCACCATGATTTCAGATTTCTCTTCCACATGGTCATTTGACTTTAGCGACTTGGTTTTCCCATCCGGAGAAACCAAAAACACTTGTCCTTTAACTTCCGTCACCTGGGCAACCGGTTTGGCCCACACAGGCGCCGAGGATAAAGCCAGTGCCAGGAAAAAGTTACTTTTTAATTTTGTAAGTGATGTCTTCATAGTACCTGCTTAAAATTTTCCATTCCTGGGTATTTCTGTATTTCAGTCGAAACTCTTCTGCGGTAGTAAGAAACTTTTCGTGATCACCCTGGTGATACTGAGAGAGAGCGAGCCAGAGTTTAGCTCCACGATAAAATTCAGATTTAGGATGATGTTTGACGACGTTTTGAAAGTGTTTTGCTGACCAATCATAACGTTTGCCAGTTTCAAATGCAGCGACACCAGCTCCAAACAAGACTCGATCACTCACGATTTGATGCTTAGGAAAACGATCAATCAGTTCGTTATAGAACTGCGCGGACTTTTCGTAGTTTTTAAAATGCAGCTCTTTTTCACCAATTGCCAGAAGTTTTTCCGGTGTCCATTTATACACTTCAAAATTTACCAGATCTTCGGCGCTACTTTTTGGGATACTGGCAATACTTCTCTGCGTTTCAGTTGGTTGCGGTTTCATCTGTGCACTCAGAAATTTATTCTTGGATTCAATCTCTGAGAGTTGGTACTGAAGATCGGAGATCTTTGCCTGAAGGAGTCGATTCTCTTTGGCCAAGGCCAAAGCTTTCTTTTCATACTCCAGTTGGTGATTCCACTTCGTGATCACGGAGGTATTGAGGCCACCGTACTTCCACATCGCAAACACATAGCCGAAGGCGAGAAACGTAAAAACAAAAAATATCTTCATGCCAAATCCCTCAAAGGTTCAAAACCACATCCCTCTATCGGTCATTAAAGAGCAATCCTTTAGAGCTAAAGAATCTGCCTCAACCAACCGATAAGACTTGAAGGAGCTAATTAATGACCTATTTTCATATATTTGCACTTGCACTCATGATAGTGACCCAAGTGGATTTCGCCCAGGCCAGAAAGCCTGCTGTTGACGACTTTGTGGGAATCGAAGTCGATCACCCTGAGGATGCACCACAGGGGACCGAAGGTCTGTTTAATTTCGAGAAAGATATTCACAAGTTTCAGAACAAACAAGTTCCTCTCACAAATGGAAAATCGACTTATCAAACCGCAACTCAAAATCCTAACACCTTGCTGATGGTGACGGTTGCATTGATCTTTTCACTGCCGGCAATCATCTGGATGCTGATGATGTATAACCTTCGTCAGAAGGCCCATGCTGAAAGTGCTTCGAATATTGAAGTGCTGGAAAAATATCGCAAAGACAGAGAAGAGGCGCGGAAAGCTCAGGAAGACTACCGAAAAGTTTCCTAGAGCCGCTCCCACTCCCCGAAACCTTTATAGATCATAATGCGCTGGATGTGATTGAATTGCACGACGATTTCTTTTGTGCCATCGCGATCCGTATCCCTGACTTCCACTGAGTAATCCCGCCGCCAGTATTGTTCTCGCTGCGATTCTTTCTCATGAAAATGATGGGGGCCCTGAGCAAGTTTCATCGTTGAGAAATCATTATTCTCGAAAGTCAGAAGAAAAATCCGTGCCGTAGATTCAAACCGTCTACCCGCGGTATGCCCCTCATCTAAAAAAATAACCAGAACCTTGGTTTTCTCATTTAGTTGGGTAAATTTTATTTTGTAGATATGGCTTTCACCACCAATAGCGAGAAGCTTGTGATCAAATATTTTTCGTTGGGAGGAATCTTTGATCTCGATGAAGTCAACTCCGTCTCGTTTTTGTGGTTGAATTTGCTCTTCAATCCCATCGCCATTGAGATCGATAAGATAAGATGCACCTTTCACATTAAACTGGGTCTCAGCAATCTCTTTGAGTTCCTGGGAAAGCTGCGGCAGTTCACCTTTAAGAATCTGGCGATAAAAGCGCTCATCCTGCCCCCAGGCGGGTAGAACCAGAAGCAAAATAAGGAAAAGCCACAATTGATGCACCATGAGTTTATTGTAACTTAAAGACGCGTTTGTTAGAATAGCGCCATTAAAGAGGAAGGTTTTTACATGATTATTTCAATCGGTTTCGTCCGTTCGGCTAGCCAGGTACTCATTAAAGAGCTGGATTGGAGTCAGAATTCTATGGATTCACGCCTGATTGATGTCACCGACCTGCCTGACTTTAACCTCCAGGCCCTCTTTATCGATGATAATGAGCACTTCAGCTCCATGGTCGGCCTGCTGGAAAAAGAGAAAGCTTTCTATCCCATCCTGGATGCCAAAGATGAAAACTTAAGCTTCGGAACTTTTGAAAATCTTCCGGCCCAAGCCTTCAAAGATCTTTATCTAAAAGTCTCCAATCGCTGGACCATGCACCAGAATTTTTCTTCACTGGAAAATGTCTGGGGATTAACAAATCACCTTCGTGACCTCTGGAAAAAAGATCGCCTGAGTTTCTTTGAAGAATTCTGGTACTGGATGAAAAGAAATATCGGGGCTGTCGACATGACCATCATTTTCAACGACGTTATCAAATCAGAAGAAAAAGATGAAAATAATGAAAAGCGTGAACGCCCGAAACTGGTTCAATCAATTCTTAGCGGAACTAAGAAAGCCAATTTCCATACGGGGGGAAATAAAGAAAAAGAGCTGATGCAAAGTTACCTCGATAAGTTTCATGATATTTTTGAGATTACAGAATTCCATACTACTAAAGGTCAGTTCGTTGCCACGGCTCAGATCGAGCGCAGCCCGATGATCTTCATGGCCCGCACGGCCCAATTAAATCAGCTGCAACGATCCCTTTTAGCTGCTGTTTTTAATGGTTTACAGGTCTAAGGAAAATTTAAGAAAACACTCTTTTTGTGCGCAGAAACCGAGGGTTCCTTGAGAGTTTGCACATTTAGGCAAGCATTTGACCACTAAAACGTAACTTTAAATAATCCTTTTCCTTTGTCTGCCTGGGTCTAATCCAATACTCCCAGCATCGAAATTCCCTCTATTAAATGGAAGTGCTTAGAGCTCTCCGCTTCCCCAATGATGAACTCTACCGGAGAGCTTTATTTCCGAAGGACTCCAATCAAGCTGAATCTCACTGGATCGTCCCATTTCGAAACCTTGATTGACGATGACTTTAGCACTTTTAATATTCAGAACTTCCCGGACAAAACCTGCGAGGGCACAGGCAGCCGATCCCGTGGCAGGATCTTCAATCACACTCAAAACAGGAGCAAACATCCGCACAAAGAAAGTGTCAGGTGTTGCTTGAAAAATAAAATAACACTTCCAGGGTTGTGAGCTCGACACTGGTGACACGGCCTTCTTCAAGGCACCATGGCTTTTAAG
>JBEIEO010000089.1:0-10389 GCA_040382895.1 Halobacteriovoraceae bacterium | reverse complement strand
TGAAGGCCCACTCATGAACGGCATGAACGTGGTGGGTGATCTTTTCGGAGAAGGGAAAATGTTCCTACCTCAGGTGGTGAAATCTGCCCGCGTGATGAAAAAAGCTGTGGCTTATCTTCAACCCTATATTGAAGCGGAAAAATCCGGCAAGGTGCTCAAGCATGCCGGAAAAGTTCTTATGGCCACCGTGAAGGGTGATGTTCATGACATCGGAAAAAATATCGTGGGAGTGGTGCTTGGTTGTAACAACTACGAAGTGATTGATCTTGGAGTGATGGTTCCTTGTGAAAAAATTCTGGAAGAAGCTAAAAAGCATAATGTCGATATGATCGGGCTATCTGGACTTATTACTCCATCACTGGATGAAATGGTTTACGTGGCTAAAGAGATGCAGCGCCTGAAATTTAAAGTTCCTCTTCTGATCGGTGGTGCGACCACTTCTCGCGTTCATACTGCGGTTAAAATTGATCCAAACTATGAGGGATCTATTGTTCACGTCTCCGATGCCTCCCGAGCGGTACCGGTGGTCGAGAAGCTTCTTAATGACAATACGAAAGTCAAGGCCCACGCTGATCAAAAAGCAGAGTATGAGAAAATGCGTGCAGCTCACGCAGCAGCTCAGAAAGAAGAAAAATATCTCAGTTTAGCAGAGGCACGGGCCAATAAAGTGAAAGTCGATTGGAATTCAAATGAAATTCGTAAGCCCATCAAGCTTGGAATTACAGTGATTGAAGATCAGCCAATCGCGGATCTTATTCCGTACATCGACTGGACTCCGTTCTTCATGACCTGGAGGCTAAGAGGCGCTTATCCGAAGATATTTGATGATAAAGAAGTAGGAGTTGAGGCCAAGAAGCTATTCAACGATGCCCAAGCTCTGCTTGAGGAAATCGTTAAGAATAAGTCGCTCAAAGCTAAAGCAGTATTCGGATTATTCCCGGCAAATGCCAAAGGGGATGATATTGAGCTCTATGCCGTAGAAGATAAGGTTCATGAGTGGACTTGTGATAAGCACGGAAAACACACGAAAACTCTTCAGGTGGGTAACGAAGCGAAGATTCAGGCAACTCTCCATATGCTGCGTTCACAACGCCAGATGGAAGAGGAAAGCTCCCCTAATCCATCGTTATCCGATTTTATTGCTCCAAAAGAAAGTGGCAAGACGGACTACATGGGTGCTTTCTGTGTCACCACAGGAATTGGTTTGGATGAGCTTTCCAAAAGATATGAAAAAGATCAGGACGACTACAATTTGATTATGGTCAAGTCTCTGGCCGATCGATTGGCAGAAGCTTTTGCCGAGTATCTGCACTTAAAAGTCCGCAAGGAATACTGGGGTTATGTGCCGACTGAAGCTCTCTCACAGGAAGATCTGGTGCGAGAAAAGTACCAGGGTATCCGTCCGGCGCCGGGTTACGCTGCTTGTCCGGATCATCTGGAAAAGAAAACTCTCTTTAACCTGTTAGACATCAATAAGAATATTGGTGTTAGCCTGACCCATTCTATGGCGATGGTACCTCCATCTTCAGTGAGTGGTTGGTACTTTGCTCATCCTGAGTCTAAGTATTTTAACGTTGGAAAAATTGGCAGAGATCAGTTAGAAGATTATGCTAAGAGAAAAGATATATCCCTCAATGAAATGGAGAAGTGGCTTTCAGCTAACTTATTTTAATTATGGCCAAGGTAACCGATCATATCAAACACGCTCAAGGAACTTTGTTTTCTTTAGAAATTTTGCCTCCAAGTACTGGTGAAAGTATCCAGAAACTCTTCGATAATCTTGCACCATTGATGGAGTTCAAACCGAAATTCATTGATGTTACTTATCATCGCGAAGAATTTGTTTTCAAGAAAATGCCAAACGGCCTACTTGAGCAAAAATCCATCCGTAAACGTCCCGGAACTGTTTCCATTTGTGCTGCAATCATGCACAAATTTAACGTAGATACAGTTCCTCACATCATCTGCGGCGGGTTCACTAAAGAGGAAACAGAGTACGCCTTAATTGACCTGAACTTCCTGGGCATCGATAACGTGCTTGCTCTACGTGGAGACCCTATCAAAGGTCAAAAAAGCTTTGAGCCGACTGCTGGTGGACATCGTTATGCAGATGAGTTGGTTTCCCAGATCAATTCTATGAACAAGGGAACCTACCTTTCAGATGAGCTTCAAAACCCTACTCCTACTAAGTTCTGTATTGGAGTGGCGGGCTATCCGGAAAAACATTTTGAAGCTCCTAACCTGAAAACCGATTTAAAATACCTGAAACAAAAAATCGAGAATGGTGCGGATTACGTAGTCACTCAGATGTTTTTTGATAACAAAAAGTTTTTTGAGTACGTGGATAAGTGTCGTGCCGAAGGCATTACCGGTCCTATTATCCCTGGTCTTAAACCGATCACCACAAAATCACAAATTACCAATCTTCCGCGAAATTTCTTTATCGATATGCCGGATGACTTAATCGATGCCATTGAAAAATGTCGCAACGATGATGACGTTAAGAATGTTGGTGTGGAATGGGCCATTCATCAGGCCAAAGAACTTATGGATGCAAAAGTGCCTTGCTTGCACTTCTACTCCATGGGGAAATCTACTGCTATTCAACAAATCGCTTCAAAGCTTTTCTAACTATTTGCGCGGGCACTGATCACAGCCTTCATCTTGCTTTTTAGTCAGTTCCCGCAGCTCTTCAACTTTCTGATAGAAAAATTCCTTAACCTTTTTGCCTTGGTCATTATCCAAAAGCCACGCCAACTTAGAGACTCCGGGCAGTGTACGCAGGAGGTAATCCACAACTTCAGAACCGGATTTTATTTCTCGCTCTGTGGTAATCAGATGAACTTTCTCCAAACAAGTTTGTCTATTTAGCTCGGGAAATTCACTATAAATCTCTTCATCCCGGGCAGAAACGAAGTTGAGCTTTCTATCCAGGTGCTCCAAACCCTGTTTGAATCTCAGACAAAGCGGACATTCTGGATCATAAAGTACAAGTGGCAAATGGTATTTCATAGACCTTTATAATATCATAAGTCCATTCAAACTCATCAAAGGTGATACATGAATCGTCGAGATTTTCTTCAATTCCTGGGTGTAACAGGTGCAGGAATGGCGGTAACTGGTAGTTTTACGGCATGTGCCACTAGAATTCCCCATTACTCTTCTCTACCTTCTTTACCTCCCTCGCTAGAAGATAAGCTTATCCTCGCAGAAGGCTTGAGTTCGAATATTCTGATTCGATGGGGCGATCAAATCAACGCTAATCAAAAATTTGGCTTCAATAATGACTTCATTGCCTTCCATCCTTTATCAAAAGATCGCGGTCTGTTGTGGATCAACCATGAATATGTAAATCCTCTGTTCATCAAAGGAACAGCAAGAACCAAGTCCAATGTAGACGCGGAAATGCTAGAAGTTGGTGGATCGATTATTGAAATTCAAAAACAAAAAGATAATTGGATACTGGTAAAGGAGTCCGATTATAACCGACGCCTGGATGCTTTTACACAAATTCCTTTGGCCTGGAATCAGCCGCTAAAGCAAGCCACTACCGCCATGGGAACGATGGGTGGTTGCGCTGGTGGATATACTCCTTGGGGAACCTTTCTTTCTTGTGAGGAAAACACCGATCTATATTGGGGAGACCGTAATCGCCAGGGCAAAGAAACCACCAAAGCTCTTTTCCAGTGGAACAATCACTACCCTCTCCCTCCGGAACATTATGGTTACGTTGTAGAAATTGAGCCGAAGACAGGTAAAGCTAAAAAGCTTATTTCAATGGGTCGTTGCGCCCACGAATGCGCAGCTATAAGGAAAGCAAAAAACGGCAAAGTTGTCGCTTACACCGGCGATGATGCTGTTAATGAGCATCTTTATAAATTCATCTCCGACAGTGGGGACTCGCTTGAAAAGGGCAAACTCTATGTGGCCAGCCTTGAAAAAGGTGAATGGATTTCCCTGGATATCAATGATCAGCCAATTTTGAAGAAAAATTTCAAAAACCAGACTGAAATTCAGATGTTCACCAGAGAAGCTGCAAAACTGGTTGGTGCCACTCCGTTGGATCGTCCTGAGGATATTGAATTTGATCCACTGACTGGGAATGTTTTGATTGCGCTGACAAATAACAAAACTAAAAACAATTACTACGGATCTATTTTAAAGATTGTCGAAAATGACAACGATCCGGGAAGCCTCACCTTTTCTCATGACACCTTTATTTCTGGTGGAAAAGAACATGGGTTTGCCTGTCCTGATAATATGGTCTTCGATCCATCTGGAAATCTGTGGTTTACCACTGATATGTCGGGAGATGCTATCAACTCAGGACCTTATGAAGGCCTGGGAAACAATGGTCTCTACGTTTTCCTACGATCAGGCGAGTTTCAGGGTAAAGTAATCCGTGTTGCCATTGCTCCACGAGATGCGGAATTTACCGGACCTTGCTTTTCACCAGATTACAAAACATTATTTCTATCTGTTCAGCATCCAGGTGAGCAGAGTGAATCGTTAACTAAACTCACCAGCAACTGGCCTGATGGCGGAATTCCTAAGTCTGCTGTCATTACAGTAAAAGGTCCATTGCTGGATAAAATCATTAGAGGCAAGCTATGAAAAACGAGAAGATCAAGTCGACCATGGAAGTCTTCGTTTGTAATCATCATCGCGATGGCGATGAAAACTGCTTTGATAAAGGTTCCAAGGATCTTACGGACAAACTTAAAAAATGGGCTAAAGAAGAAACTAACAAAGAAATCAAAGTTTTCCGTAGCGGATGTCTGGGAAAATGTTCAGAGGGAATGGCACTCGCCTGCTTTCCTCAAAAAAAATTCATTTTGGAAGTTAAAGAAGATGACCTAGAGGAAATTAAAAAGGGCCTCACTGAGGCCCTTGAAGAACTTAAATCTTAACTGCTACTCGATTAGAAACATCTACTCCGGTTAGCTTTTTGGTTTTCGTACCTTCAAATGAGAAGTCATACTGACCAGCTTTCAGAATAATATAAAAAGAACCATCCGGATTAATTTTATAACTCTGAAGTTCTTTCGAGGTTCCTGCCTGGTAGATCTTGATCACATCAAAATCAGTCTTGCTCACAACACCCTGAAGGCTTGGTCCGTTCAAACGGGTAAGTAAGTGCATCCACCCCGGGCGGTTTCTAAGAACGGTCTTATCTCTCCATTTGTTGTAGTCCGGGTGAAAGCCCTGAGAAGTACTATTCACTTCGACCACAAATGGAATCACTTGATGAGTGGTATACATCCAGTCAATATCCCCACCATCTGCATTGTAAAGAAGTTCCCAAGCCGTCCCAGGTTTGTAGTCAATCTTCTTGCCGATCTCTGCTCCTACGGCTTCAACGGCCTGACCAGTAGGCGTTTTATTCGGGCGACAACCAAAAGGATAGATCACAATTTCGGAATACGAGTGATAAGAGATGTTGAAAACTGGCTTAATGGAACCGACGAGATTCATCATCGCCTGCGTTTCTGGCTCTGAAGCAGGAGCCGTACCACGGTAGTCCTGAGCTCCCGTATTGGAGCTTGAGCCATTACAAGAGTTCCAACCTGTAGGGTAGTTGCGGTTCAAATCTACACCGTGATTGTTACGTGTGTTCTTTCTCCACATGGAATTTTCGTTCCACATTTTATTGTTACCATCCAGGTTGAACATCGGAATTACCCAAATTTCAGTGGAGTTCACCCAGTCAGTAACTTCAGACTTCTGGCCGTAATTAGTAGTGAGGTACTCAATCATATCAGTGGTAATTTCCGGAGTCATAACCTCGCGAGCGTGGTGCATGGCATTTACCAGAACAGTCGGCTCTATTTCATCTGACTTTGCATTGTCAGAAATTTTGATAGCAAGGATCTCTCTACCTTCCAATGTTTTACCAATCACTTTAATTTCAGTGATGTCTGGGTAACGAGCATGAATGTCTCTGACGAAATCTTCGATCTCATCGGGATTTTTATACTGATCATCCGGAGCCGCAGAAAGATTCTGAGGGAAAGCAAAGCGGATGGTGGTTTTCTGGGCTTTGATTTTTGCAAATTCATCTTCAGTTAGAAGAGCTTCGATTTCATTCGTCTTGTAGTTAACACCGGTAACATCAAAAGCATTCGTTTTTAGATAACTCTTCATATGATCTGTCAGATCAAATCGAACGACGTAAGCTTCTTCAGCAAAAGCACTTCCGGCAAGCAGCGAAAACGCTAGTAGGCTTCCTTTCCAATTAAACATGTTAAATCTCCTTATCAAACACATATGAAAGGACATCAAAGTGGGTGGAGATAGTAAATTTGTAAGAGGCAAAGGTAAGAAGATGTATGAATTAACCTGAGCGCGAGAGTCTGTTATGCCGTCATTTCTTCCGGCCATAGAGTGGTAAGTTCATTGCGATATTTGGAAACCTTCTCTTCTTTGTAACCAGCAGCTACCATAGCATTGATCAAAGCCTTCATGCACTCAAGGTCACGGATCTTTTGATTATAGAGATCCAGCCCTTTTTTAACGACATGACTCTTATCGGGAATGACTTTTGCTGTTACCAGGAAATCTGACACTTTATAGTCTTCCTCATCTTTCGCACTAGGAGGGAAGCGGGATAAATACTTTTCAGCTTCTTTACCTTTATCATGCTGGATAAGTGCCGTGATCATAGCGCGAACGAATTTAGTATATTCAGCACAAGAAACAGCGATATTATCAAAATAACGAAGAGCACCTTCTACGTCGTTATTCTTAAGACAAAATTTTCCAGAAACAAACATACCGGCACCAATATAATTCACGAGAATCGGCGTTCTTTCTTCAAGCGTCGTGAAGACTTCATAATAGAACTGCATATCTGAGTAGTTCTCGGTTTGAACTGCCAGACGGATGATCTGGGATAGGCGGTCAGGATTTGCCGGGAAATACTTAGCAATCTTTTTTACCACTCCGTAGGCTTCATTGTATTGTTTCTCTTTCATAAAGAGTTCGAAGAGACCTATTAAACATTTGAAGTGAATGCTATTGAAGGCTAGGCCATTTTGATAGTTTCCTTTCGCTTCATCTAGATATTTACGCATGTACTCAACTTGTCCCATATAGAACAAAGCAAGTGCAGGTTTTGCATGGAGCTTAGTTGCTTCCTGAAACAGCTCCATCGCCATATCGAGATTCATTTCAGCCATGGCTTTCTTACCTTCATCAATCTTCACCATATACTGAGAAGGCTGAACTTTCGCTACAACAGTGGAAATGAGATTTTCCTGGATGCTTTGTAATGTGTATGGCTTAATAATGAAGGAATCAACATCTTCCTCAGCAGCTTTTGCAACAGCTGTTTGAGATATATTTGCAGTAACCAGAATCTGTATCAGTTTTCGGTTAGGCTCTTTTTCTCGCATCATTTTAAACAGATCAAAGCCTGAGCCACCGGCCACGAAATAGTCCGATAGGACGAGTGAAATCTTCTTTTCTTTGATGATAGCTTCAGCTTCAACCAGTCCACTCGCAGTGTGGATCATATGTCTTTTGGCTCCGAGATCAGACACGATCTTGAGCAGACGATTTCGCGACCCAGAGTTCTTATCCACCACCAGGACTTCGTTACTTTCTATGAATTGTTTGAAGATCTCTTTTTTATCCATTTTTTATCATTCCAACGCTAAAATCCCTTAACGGTTTTAAGAAATAAGTTAATATTCTCCTGCCGTGTCCCATAGAGCTTCATGAAGGAGTTAAAAGCAGAGGCATTCTCTTTTGAGATCTCTACGGTAATGAAGTTTGATCCTTCACCATCTGGCTCTATGCTTTTTACATCTCCTTTAAATTTAAGATTTGTATCTTTATTCATATAATTAAAATTCATATTCAAAGAAACAGCTTTTGCTCCTGCAATTGCAGGATCAGAAGTTGAAAAGATAAGTGTTTCATCAAAGTAATCATCCAGGTTACAGTCCACTTTATTTCCATTGTGAATAATGACTGAAGTGACCTTCGGTTCCTGCATCGCTTCAACAAGTTCAGCTGGAATTTCTTCTTCCTCCAGAGCAGCAACAAACGGTATGACTTTGCCTTTTCCGTTTTCATCTTTTTGATTATCCTCAGCTAGGTCCAGGAGATCATTGGTGCCGGATTTTTTTTCTTTCGCTTTTGCTGCCACAACATCTAGCTGAGCGAATATCTCTTCTTGAGGATCCTTACTCTTTTTAACAGGAGCTTCTTTTGCTGAAGGGGATGAAAGTGGTCCGCCGAGTTTATCGGTCGAGGATTTTCCGGAAAGGTCAGAAGAGTTTTTATCTTTCTTCTCCTGAGTTTTTTTAGTGTCAAGAGAAGAAAGTGGGCCACCCAGGTTATCGGTCGAGGATTTTCCGGACAAGTCTTTGTAAGCTTTTTCCTGAAACTCTTTTTGCTCTTGTTCTTTCTTTTCACGATCAAAAAGAGAGCTACCTTTTTCCTGGCGTTTTTCTTCCTGCTCACGATTCTTTTTTGCATCAGGTGAACTTAGATGACCTTCAATTTGATCAGTGGATGATTTTCCACCCAACTCTTTAGCATCGTATCTTTCAGTTTCATTATGATTACGGTAGAACTTCTCATGGTTAGCCTTACCATCCATCGATAGTTCCGAGCCTTCATTGATCTTCTGATCGGGTTTAAAACCAAAATCAGCTTTGCCCTCTTTTTCGTAAGCATTTTTGCCATTCCAGTGAGTTTTCTCTTTACCAGTCTGGGACTTTTGCTCAAGGGGATCACTTGATAAGGAATTCTCTCCCGGCTTGAGATCCATGCTGAGAGGATCAGAATTAATCTGGGAGGTCTTACCTTTACCGGAGAGAGGATCATGATTAAGACTATCTGTCTTACTTTTCCCAGACAATGGATCCAACGCAAGAGAATCGGTTTTGCTTTTCCCTTCCAGATTTTTATAATTTTCCTGTTCTTTATCCACCGTCTCCATAGCAGTTTTTGTGGCCTGCTCTTTTTTGAAGACGAGTTCTTTATCAAAGCTTTCTACAATCTTTAATTCTTTCGTTTTGGCGTATTCAGAGTTTTTAGCAATCGAGAGAACTTTATCTTTAAGCTTTACTCGCGACTTAATATCGTCGCCTTCTTTATAGAAGAGTTCGAAGAAGCTGCCAGTCAGAAGCCAGCTATTCTCACCCCAGATAAAATCTGGTTTCTGATCACCACGATAGAACCAAGTACCATTGCCGAAGATGAAATCCTGTTGGCCTGAACGGAATTCAAATTTCCAGATACCAGAAGTACCTGAAGCAACCCAGAAAGCGACATGAGGGCTTGGCCCCCTGAACTTTACCATCCAACGGGTAAGAACTTTTTTACAATCATAATCGTTTCGCAACAGCCAAATATCATCTTCGCAATCAAGTGCCTCGAGCCAGCTTGGTGAATTTTCGATCGCTTTCTTTTCATCAGCATTGACCTCATTGGCTTCCAGAGTTTTAATGTTGTTATTCTTGGTCTCAATCGCTGATTGTTTCTTTAAATGAGCATTAATCGATCTCATCAGGAAGTCGATTTTAAAACGCAGAGCTTTGGTTTGAATTCTATGATCGACCATATCGAAAATGCCTAGCTTCGCCATGGCTTTCTCAAATTGTTTGTCAGCCGAGTAATTGACGACTACAACCTTGAAGTAAGAATTAGGAGCGACCTTCTTTGCCAGCTTCATGAAAGTAGCAATTTGGATAAGATCGTTCTTATCTTTTAGAGAAGCAACGATGAGCCCAGCGGGAGAACCGCTTAGGTAGGTGGTTAGATCATTTGCTGAATCAAAGTTTTCTGTTTCATACGGCTGGTTAAGTTGAAGTGCATCCGACAACACTTTCCACCCTGTTTGAAACAGAAACTTTATGACAGGTAAGCTACTCATAGTATCTCGGTAAACCTTTATAAACTCGTTCCTCTCTTTATCGACTCTTTTAGGTAATCCTTAAAACAAATTGGAAAATTTAAAATGTTTAACCTAGGGTAATAAAAGCGTTTGCAGTAGAATGAGTACTATAGATAGATTAAAGCGATCTAAATAATTTTTAATTATGAGCACCGACAAACACGAAGAGATTATTGAAACGGAAAATCAGGAACTTCTGCAGGATCTTTCCGAAAAAGGGAAGACCGAAGAGCTGGTTGAGATGTTCGAAGAGCTTCCAACCATGGACGTTGCCGAGTTCATGGAAGAGAGGCCCATTGAGGAAGTTATTGACTACCTTAAGAAGCTTGACTTGGACGATCAGGGAAGAATCTTCTCCGATTTCTCTCAAACCATCCAGATTAAGCTCTTTCATGCCCTGGATCGCCGAAGTTTCGCCCAGGTCTTTGCCCAGATGTACTCCGATGTCCGAGCGGATCTCTATCAAGAACTTTCTAAAGAGG
>JBEIEO010000088.1:0-10506 GCA_040382895.1 Halobacteriovoraceae bacterium | reverse complement strand
TTGTTGCGATCGGCTTGCCACTTGTTCTTTCAGGTGTAGGTTTGATGGTTTCCATCGTTTGTATCTTCATCGCTCGTATGATGAAGCACATGGATCCTGCGAAAGTTCTTCGTGGTGCTCTTATCCTTCCTCCAATCGTTCTTTGTATTGCTTCTTTCGTTATCATGAAAGTTCTAGGCATCACCCAGGCCGTTACTGCAGTTCTTACTGTGGGCGCGATCGGTGGTACCATTATCGGTCTGATCACGGACTACTACACGTCTTCAACTCCGGTTGCTAAAATTGCTGAATCAGCAAAGACTGGCGCTGGTACAAACGTGATCCATGGTCTTGCGGTAGGGATGGAGTCAACTGCGATTCCAATGATCGTTGTTGCTATCGTTGCTTATCTTTCAAATGAATACCTAGGTCTTTACGGTATCGCCCTTTCTGCGGTTGGTATGCTTGGTGGTACTGCTGTTGTTATGACAGTTGATGCTTATGGCCCGATCTCTGATAACGCCGGTGGTATTTCTGAGATGTCAGGTCTAGGACCTGAAGTTCGCGCCATCACTGATGAGCTGGATATGGTTGGTAACACAACTGCCGCTATCGGTAAGGGTTATGCTATTGGTTCAGCGATCCTGACCGTGTTAGCACTATTCTCTGCTTTTAACATTGAAGTAAACCACGTTCGTTCACTTGCTGGTCTTGGGAATGTTGAACTGGTTCTTACAGATCCAAAAATTCTTATCGGTATCCTACTTGGCTCAATCCTTCCGTTCCTGGTAGGTTCAACCACTATGTTGGCAGTAGGTAAGGCAGCTGGTGCTATCGTAGTAGAAATCGGTCGTCAGTTCAGAGAGATTCCAGGTTTGATGGAACTTAAAGCAGAACCTGAGCCGAAGAAAATTGTAGATATCGCTACAACTGCTGCTCTTAAAGAAATGATCATTCCTGGTATGATTGCTATCGTCGCACCGGTTGTTGTTGGTTTCGCTATGGGCCCTGCCTCTCTTGCTGGTCTTCTGGCCGGTTCACTAGCTGTTGGAGCTACCATGTCTCTTTTCATGGCTAACGCTGGTGGAGCCTGGGATAACGCAAAAAAGTATATCGAAAAGGGTAAACTTGCTGGCGAGAAGAAAGGCACAGATACCCATAAAGCCGCAGTTGTTGGTGATATGGTAGGTGACCCATTCAAAGATACTTCTGGTCCGGGTATTGCGATCCTGATCAAAGTTATGTCAGTAGTTTCTCTACTGATTGCTCCTCTGGTTGCGCTTCTCTAAGATCTCTCAAGAGGCCCGCTCTAGCGGGCCTCTTTTTCTGCACTTAATTTCCACCAAATAAAGCTTCAATTTGCATGGCAATGAATGGTGTTCTTCGAAAGGACCATTGCTTGGGGAAATCCAGTCCCGGAGTTAAATCCAGATACAACCACTGCTTATAAAGGTTTCGACGATAGGTCGTGCCTAAACGATAGTTTGTGACGTACCAGACTCCATTGTCCACAATTGTACTCATGGCCAACCCAAAAGAGATCGCTTCATTATCAGATAGCCGGCGCCGGAGAGAGGGACCATGACCAGTCGAGAAGTCTTTTCGGGTAATTTTCCAGTCCGATGAGTTATTAAATCTGAGAAGACTTTCCTCGGAGATGATATAGTCCGTATCGATGCTCGTGTTCTGTTCCCAGTCTCTATCACTGAACCAGCTTACTTCTTCTACGAATCGATGGATGAGTTCACCGGTTTGCCAGTTTTTACGTACTCGGTTACGAAAGAAAAGCCGTGGAGGAACGCTGGCGTTGACACCTACGTCGGCACGATATTGCCAGGTAGTATCAAGCGGATTTCCTAATGAGTCTCTGACTGCTTCTTGTTTTATCTCGGCTTTCTTTTTTGTCGCAGACTGTTTTTTATCCATTTGAAATTTAAATTTTCCTTCTAGATTGGGCAGACGGATATTAAAACGAATTTGGAAATCATCTTGCATCAGTGCTCGTTCTCGTACTTCGTATCTTTGCCTTAAACGGATACGACTTCTCGCCAATTCATCATCCGCGCGCTGATCGGCAAAGAATAAGTCGAGACGGTTGGCGACAGTATTAATTCTTCCCCCGAATAGCTCCTGGGTTGTCTCGAGTATCGGAATAGTGGTTTCTTCCGGCTCCTCCGCTGGGGAGGCCAGAAGCAGGGCAGGCCAAATCGTCAGGAATAAGAAGAGATATCCCATGGAGTAATAATAGCTGATTTATTCTAGTAACTGCCAACTCTTCGTGCCACCTTTCAGAGTTTTACGCTTTATTTAAAAAAAATAACCCTCAGAAACTAAGGGAAATGTCCCTTTTATACGAAAAAGTATTTGGTGCAAGGGCGTAAAATGATTTGGTTTGAAATTCAAGAGGAGTTTTTGTGAAATCTAAGCGTGTTATTCTAGGAGTAGGAGTTTCGGCTGGCCTGGCCCTCTATTCAGTTTTCCTTTTCAAATTCCAGCAAAAAAGACTCTCAGATATGGACCTCAAAGATAAGGCGCTTCTGTCAATCGTCAAAAATGATCTATCTGGATTCAAATCTTACCTGTCCGCCGGTGGTAAATTAACTGACTCCATTCATATGGAAGGAAAGAACTTCAAGATGAGTGACCTACTGGTTAAGTATGAGAGAATGAATTTCCTTAAAGCTCTTCATGGAGAGAAGCAGACTTTTGCAATTGCTGAAGACTGGAGAATGGCAGTTGAGAAAAATAATCCTGAATTATTCAAAACAATGAAAGAGGCCCATCCATCAACTAAGCTGGGTGAGTTTAAATACGGTAACGATCAATGGAATTTGCTACATGTAGCGGCCAACCATTGTTCATTCAAGATCCTTTCTACTTTGGAAGAGGCGGGAATGAAATGGAGTGACCAGGCAAAAGATGGCTCAACTCCTTTAACCATTGCGGCTCAGAAAGATTGCCTCCAGGCCTTGAGTTACTGGAAGGAGAAGGGGGCTGATTTCAGAGCAAAAGATGGCAGAGGCATGACTGCACTGAATATACTGGCCCAGAAAAAGGATTCTGCTCTGACAGCCTTTGCCCAATCCTTCTTGGAGAATCGTGCACCTGCTTCGGTAGCAGCTGCTCCGGTTGTTGAAAACAAGGTGCCTAATTTCTATAAGAAAAGATTTATCCCGAAAGATAATCTGGCCGATCGCGCTCATCTGATTGAACCAGGAGATCGTCCGGATGATGCCAATGAGACCTCGGAGTATTCTGAGTTCAGCGATTAAGCTGAAATTCGATACCATAACCAATTCGATCAACTTCTTTTAGTATTGTATTTCAGCTAGTGAGAAGCTAGTTGCGAAAAATCCTTTTGGTCTTAGAATAAAGATATAAAGGGAGGGGAACAACATGGAAGTTATTCGTCGGACAAACGCTGAGATTGAAAAGAACATCGGAACTGTTGCCTATTTCATTCGTAAAAAACGCAAAGAGAAAGGATACACTCAGGAAGAACTCGCGAAGTTTTCCGGAGTCGGATTAGCTTTTTTGAAACGTCTTGAAGGTGGAGATGAGAATCTGCATCTGGCCAAGGTGCTTCAGGTTATGAGACACCTCAACGCAGATCTTTTTCCTAAAGAATACCAGTAAATTTATGGGGCTACCGGAGTGTTCTTCTTCCGGTAGCGCATGTTGAGCATCTCAACAATCAGTGAGAAGGACATCGCAAAGTAAATGTAGCCTTTGGAGATATGAGCTCCCATCCCTTCAGCCACTAACATCACACCAATTAAAAGTAGAAATGAAAGTGCGAGGATTTTAATGGTGGGGTGTCTTTCAACAAACGCGCTGATTCTCCCAGCAGAGAGAAGCATGATCACCATTGAGATGAGCATCGCCACAACCATGATCGAAACCTGGGAAACCATTCCCACTGCCGTGATAACCGAATCCAGAGAAAAGACAATATCCAGGAGCAGGATCTGGAACAGCATCATGCGAGCGTTGGCAGTTTTCTTCACACCTTTTTCAGCTTCATGCAAATGGATCTGCGGATCACCTTCCACTTTATGGTGAATTTCAAAAGTTGATTTACCAAGAAGAAAAAGACCACCTCCCAGAAGAATAAGATCCCGACCGGAAAATGAATGGCCCAGAACTTCAAATAGAGGTTCCTTTAAGGTCATGATCCAGCTAATTGAGAATAGAAGTGCTACACGGATAACGAGAGCAAGTGAGATTCCCACATTCCGGATTTTGTTTTGCTGTTCGGCCGGCAGTCGCGCTACCAGGATTGCGATGAAAATAATATTATCAATTCCCAGAACAGTTTCCATCGCCGTTAGAGTGACCAAAGCTGTGATGGATTCTGTAGTAAGTTCGAACATGAGGTCTCCTTAAAAAATCAATTCCCTGCTATTGTCATCAACTCCAAGCTCTTTGACTAGTCTGAAGCACTTTGTCACAAGTTCTTTCCCCCCGAGCAAATCAAACACCGAAACCTGAATCATTGTCTGGCGGTTAAAGGTTATAAGGTCCTCGGTTGGGATTAGTTACTTTAGGTGCGACTTACACTTTGCTTTTCCACCACCAAAGATTCTTCCAACTTTCGTTGAAGCTGCTTCTACACAGGCTTCCATCACTTCTTCTTTGTCAAAGTCTGTTGGATTATGTGTCACGGGTTTCCCCTCGTCATCTTTTTTCAAATCATGAAAAGCGATACTGGCAGGAAACCAGAAATAGCCAGGAACTTTTCTTATGTAACAGCGAGCTCCCTGTTTACGGTTCTGTCTTCTCTCAGGAAGAATTTTTCTCTCATAAAAGTATTCAGTCAGATCTGTATCTTCTGCTGTGATTTCCAGGCACTCCGAACCTTTCACACGATTGTATGTTTCATTTTCAATCCATTCTTCAACGGTGAGTGGTTTTGTGACATCAGGGTAACTTGCTTCCATGACATACTCAGTACCATTTTCCACGATGTAAGGAGCAACATGGTACATATAGGTTTTTTTATCTTCCTTCTTCCAGACGGATGAGCCAAAAAATATAAAAATCTTTCCGGTGTTGAAGCGGCCATTGAATCGATACATATCGTAGGCCCATAAATGAGCGCGATTTGAGCAAATAGATTTATCCAGATCGATAAAGTCCCTGACCATTCTGCTAAAAAGTGTTTCTTTTCTCAGTCCCTTATTGGCAATGTCAGTGAGCTGATAGTTAAAATCTTTAAGGTACCCGGCGGCAAGAACGGGAGACGCAGATACAAATAAAGCCACAAAAGCGATAGCTATCATAAGACCCTTTTTGAATGTTGATTGTTGGGTTAAAACCTATGGGACGGTTTCAGGCAACTTGAGAACCTGGGTTGCTGTGCGTTGTTTGTACAAAATACACTATTGGGAGAGAAAACATGAAATACCTTCACACTATGATCCGCGTGAATAACCTGGAAGAGTCTATACGCTTCTATACCGAAGTTTTAGGCATGAACCTTATCTCACGAACGGATTACCCTGATGGACAGTTTAAACTGGCATTTCTGAGCTATGGCAAGAGCAAAAATGATCCTTGCATCGAGCTCACTTACAACTATGGAAAACACTCTTATCAATTAGGGGATGCTTTTGGGCATATTGCTTTAGGTACCGATGATATTAAAGAGACTATTGAAAAAGTACGTGCTGCCGGCGCGAAAGTTACCAGAGAACCAGGTCCTATGAAGCACGGGACCACAGTAATCGCTTTTTTTGAGGATCCGAACGGCTATAAAATTGAGTTAATCGAAAGAGCTTAAAATTTAGTGAAATTGATCTTTCCACAATCCTTGGTCAGTGGAGCACCACTTTCACAGAGGTAAAGGGTTACAGCTGTTTCTGAAGCATTGGTGTTGATATAAAAATTACCAGTCAAATCACCCTGAAGACAGCTTGTAATATCTTGAGAAGCATTGTTTTGCCAGTCGTTGAAACCACAAAGTTCCATATCATTGTAAGCATCGGCGACTTCAGTCATGAGGGGAGTCATAAGCAGCTGGTCGACATATACTTCAAATAGCCGATTAGAGTTTGAAAGAGTTCCTGAGCCTTCAATATTATTGAGGACCACCGGGATAGTGCAGGTCGAATCTGTGAACGCAAGAGTCGTCATCTTATAGTCAGCTTCGTCGGCTGAAGTCATTTTGAACTCAAAGGTCGCTTTTTGAAATATTGTTGTGTCCTCATATTTTTCTGCATAACAATCTGATTGGTATCTCACAGCGTCGCCGATTTCAACGGTAGAAAAGCCGCGGAATTTTTCGACGTTTGGCAGCTTTGAGCCACCACCATTACTACCACCGCATGAAACAAGACATAATGTAATAAAGAGAAGATAGGCAGCGGAAGACTTGGACATGAAGAGCTCCTTAATTTGGGTCGGTTCTATCTGATTTCTCTTAATGTCGTCAAGTTAGGTCAGGAATGTTCCGGGAAGTTTCTGTAACTAGGTGAGATGGTTTTTTTGTTTATCTAAACAAAGCAGAAAAATGTGCTTTTTCCCACTTTTCTCCTAAGAAAATAGACGAAATTCTCGAAGAGCATTCACCACCGGAGAGATCAATGTTCAGAATGCTAAAACTCAAGAAAATGACCTTAACTTCAGTTCTTTTTTCAAGTCTCTTTGTCAGCAACTCATCAGTCGCAGAAATGATTAACTCTGCTGATAAAGACGTACTGACTCAAATTTCAATTGCTCTAAACCACGTAGATGATCGATTAAGAAATCATCGCCTGTTTGTTACACCTTCCAAAATGGATTGGCCTGAAATAACAAAGTTTCAAAACGACCTTATGTTTGTTCTGGCGCACGATCCTAATGGGCCACCTAGCAAGTATATACCACCGGAGTTGCACCCGGCTTATCTGTCACTCAAACTGAAAGAAACATGGAACAAGCTTGAA
The DNA here is from genome assembly GCA_040382895.1 of Halobacteriovoraceae bacterium. Lineage (GTDB taxonomy): Bacteria > Bdellovibrionota > Bacteriovoracia > Bacteriovoracales > Bacteriovoracaceae > Peredibacter. The sequence continues at coordinate 3,601 of JBEIEO010000088.1, read as the reverse complement.
GTCAGCGTGATGGAGATCGGAGACCTTTCAAAAGATCCAGTCTGGATAAGCTTAAAGACCGATATGGATTTGTTCTTCCAGCATCGTGAGAATTTTATGTATCAACCGGCGCGAACACTGGTGAAGTCATCGGAGTTTAAGTCGAAGCTTGAAACCATAAAAAATATGGTCTTTTCTCACATGAAAGATGGTCAGAGCAATAAGGATGTCACAATCAAGGTGATGGATCCCTTCATTGAAAAGATGGGAGCTGAGCTGACTCAGCTTAATCGTTCTATTCTGCAGTTAAAAGAATTCCGCACGCCACGACCGGTGGAGAATCCCTCCATCTTTCAACCGAAGCATGTGACTGAGCTGACTTTGATGGGATTGGCATCTTTAATGGCCGGCGCTTTCCTTGCGTTTTCTTTTGCCTGGATGAAAAAGCGCTTCACGAAGCCGAATATCGATGAGAAGCCCCAGGTATCTGCAGATGCGTTTAATTACTATGATTGGGTCAAACAACTTGAATCATGTCTTCAGTCAGTGAAAGATCAAGAGGATCACTCACGAGAAGACTTTATTAAGCTTAAGGACATGTCTGATGAGCTTCGGGAGTCACGTAAAAAACTAAATCTCGCAGATACCCAGCAGGAGTTTTACAACGCCCTGGATGAACTTAATGGTACTTCTGCTAAGCTCGAAGAGCACTTTGATAAAGAGGCGCGTAAGAAGCAAGTAGAGGCTTCTCGCAAGCTTATCTCCCACATGATTAAGTTATGTGAAGCTGTTGAGGCCAAAAAAGAAATTAATCTAGGAAATGAAAAGCCTCGTCTCAAGCTGGTTAAATCCGAAAACTATTCAAAAGCTGCCTAGATTTGAGCAAAAATGGAAAAAAAAAGCCCCGCATTCGCAGGGCTTTTTTTATAAATTTGGTACTCCCAAGGGGGTACAAAGCCTCTAAAAACAATAATTTAGTCTATTCAAGAAGTTAAGTGGTTTAAGGTACTTAGTCTTCCTTTTTCATTTCATCTTATTTCATAATTTTTAAGATTATTCGTTTATTTACGAGCAAATTAATACACTGATCGAGAAAATTCATAGTTAATTCTCTTCTTCTCTTTGAGCACTAGAGCGTCCTCATTTATTGAAAAGACATATGCTGTACAAGAAGTAACATCATTCCCACCATGCCAGGTTCCAATAGCGATTTCTTCAATCCCATCGTTGTCTATATCGTGAATAAACTTACCTGAAACGACTGGCATGAAGTGAGCGTCCCACCAAATAAGATTATCATTTCCGGTACCAAATGTTTTATCCCAGAGGACAGTCACTTTGCTTCGAAGAAAGACTCTTTTCATTGTGATGTCATCAGGCTTCTTTCCGGGTTGGGAAATGATAACTTCTCTACCGTCAGGGATTTTTAAATAATATTTATGAATAAATGTTTTAACAATCGGATCAATATCGTCAGCTGCAAAAGCAATGCTATTTAAGAGAAGAATGATAAAGAGCCATGATCTTTTTTGCATATGGTTCGCCTTCAGTCCAGCTATTGTAATTTCTGAACATGTTGAATGAGTTTTTTTGCTTATTTCTGATTGATGTATATTTATAACTTAACCATCGAATTCCGGCAGCAATGCTGACCACAGCATCAACAAGATCTTCTCTTTCTAGATCCAAATAATAGTCCCTGAGAAGTACATGATCTTTTTTTCTTTTACCTTTAAGATCATCTCTTGTTGTGCCAGTAACTTGCATCAGACCAAAAGCAGTACTGTGTTTAACTTTTGGGTCAGCCTTGAGTTTAAATCGAGATTCTACTGCAACCAGAACTTTGATCATCAAGGGATCAAGATCCTTTGGAAAGGGGAGGCCAGCTTCTTTCCAGTAATTGAGCCAGAATTGGATAACTGCATCTAATTCAGGATGCTCTGGATATCCTGTCACTTTTCCAAGGCGTGGATATTCTTGGTCACTATGCCAAAAGAGGTAGAGAATATTTTCTGGGAGTAAGACTATTTTATTTCCTCGATTCTTTCGAATATGTGCTTTTACAAAATACTTTATTCCACTCTTTGAGATGCGGGCCTGTTTTTCGACGACATGATGGCCTGGTGGAGCCATTTTTAAAGTCGCAGGACGCTTTAACAAAGAGAGAGCTGGTTTCATTAAATAGCTTTTTTCCAAGTCGTATTTGGAAGAAGTTTATTTTCTTTGCACTTTCTTAAGAAATCGTTCACCAGAGTTTGATAGGGGATATCCAGTTTTTGACTTAACTCTTTAAAGTATTCAATCACATCATTATCTAGTCTTATCGTTACGCTCTTTTTAAGTTTATTAATATAAGGGTTTGGTTTTAATTTCATTTTTTTTAAATCATATTCTTTACGCATAAATTTTCTCCTATAGTTCTTCGAAGTCCTTTTTTTCTTTCTTGGTTGCTTTTCTAGCACTTATGATGCGAATGGTTTCGATACTTTCTTTTTAGAGATGAACGACAAAAAGAAGATTCTCTTTGTGACTATGGCCAATGATGATGAAACGTTCCTCATCATCAGAGTGATCTGGATCATGTGCTGTTTGAGCTAAAGGGTCATAGAATACGGTTATTGCCTCTTCAAAAGAGACCCTGTGCTTTTTTAAATTGAGTTCTGATTTTTTTGGATCCCAAACGAAGTTCATAGCTAATTGTACATATACTGTATGTACATATCAAGGACGAACAAATTTCTGAGTGTTCTAGGTATAAATTGATTGAGGATTTCGAGCAATTACGAGCAGAGTAAAAAAAAAGCCCTGTAAAAACAGGGCTTTATAAAATTTGGTACTCCCAAGGGGGTATAAAGCCTCAATAAACACTAACCGAATCTATTCAAAAAGTTAAGTGGTTTTAGGTGCTTAGCCTTCCTTTTTCATTTCATCTTAATTCATAAGATTTCATTTTATTCTTATATTTACGAGCAAATTAATAAACAGATCAAGAAGATTCATAGTTAATTCGCTTCTTCTCCTTGAGCACTAGAGTGTCCTCTTTTATTGAAAATATATATGCTGTACAAGAAGTAACATCATTCCCACCATGCCAGGTTCCAATGGCGATCTCCTGAACACCATCGTTGTCTATATCGTGAATAAACTTACCTAAAACGACTGGCATGAAGTGAGCATCCCACCAAATATGATTATCATTACCGGTCTCAAATGTTTTGTCCCATAGAACAGTCTCTTTTTTGCGAAGAAAGACTCTTTTCATCGTGATGTCATCAGGCTTTTTTCCTGGTTGTGATATGACAACTTCTCTACCATTGGGGATTTTTTAAATAACTTTTATGAATAAATGTTTTAACAATAGGATCAATATCGTCCGCCGCAAAAGCGAGGCTATTTAAGAGAAGAAAGATAAAGGACCATTTTGTCGGAGTGAGGACGGAATCACGGCCCTGGCAACTGCTGTGCCTCGGAAAATCGTGAAGAAGGACTAGAGGTTTAGACGAAAGTATGAATGAGGAAAGCCTCAGATAAAAAACACTCAAGAAGAGTCAATTTAAACTGACTTTTCTTGAGTGCATAAGAGAAATTACTATTGTTGGAAAGAGAAAAGTGGAGGAAGCAT
>JBEIEO010000087.1:0-10509 GCA_040382895.1 Halobacteriovoraceae bacterium | reverse complement strand
ATCACCAAAGAAGACCAAGGCAGAAAAGTTCCCCCTGACCATCAAAGCGGGATCTTCCTCGGTAAAAATTTATCGTGAGAAACGGCCCGATGGATCGGTCTATTACAAGCTCTCGTACCACCTAGGAGGCAAACGCCACAGGCCATCCTTTGCTGATCTGGATGAGGCCAAGAAGGAGGCAACAGCTAAAGCCGCCCAGCTTTCCCGTGGCGACATCGATGCCATGCAGTTGAACGGGAAGGATCGGCTGGCCTACGGACGAGCCTTGGAGGCCGTGAGGCAGTTCAACATCCCTCTTGATGCCGCTGCGATTGATTACGCAGAGGTTCGCAAGGTTCTAGGGAATCACTCACTCATGGAGGCAGCACGATTCTACTTGAGGCACAATGCCGCAGGGATCACGGTTTTTGGTACGAAAAAAAGCACTCTGAGTAAGCACCGGTTGTAAAGAAAATGCTGAACCATGATGGGCATTTAGTTCTGTGGCAAAATCATTCGGAGTAAAAATTCGTTTCGTGACCAGATGCTTATTAAGATCGGGTAAATAGTGCTGCTCAAGATAATCGAGTATTTTCTGAGCATACTTTTCTCCTTCGATTTCCCAGTTAACTTCTCCATGTTCAAGGTTGGGAACCGGTGCCAAAACATAAAAACCCTCATGGCCTGACGGTGCCAGATTCGGATCCGTTCTGGTTGGAGCATGCAGATAAAGCGAGAAGTCGTCGGCGAGTACACCTTTGTGAAAGATATCACTTAAAAGCTCCCGATAACGAGGACCAAATAATACAGTATGATGAGCCAGATCTGGATAGGTTTTATTGGTTCCAAAATAAATTAAAAACAGTGACATACTATAGCGCATTTTTTTCAAGCGTTCGCGCTCTGAACTGACCTCATGGGAATCCCTGAGCAAATTGGAATAGGTGTGCATGACATCCGCATTACTTATGACCAGATTCAAGTCATAGAGTTTTCCATCCTTCGTTCTAAGTCCCAGGACTTGTCCCTGGGACTGGAGGATCTCATCCACTTCTGCGCTGAGAATAAAAGTTCCACCAAGCTCTTCAAATAATTTGACCAGGGCCTGAACCAAGGCTCCGGTACCACCCTTAGGAAAAAACACACCCCACTTACGCTCTAAAAAATGGATAAGAGTATAAATGGAAGACGTTTCAAAAGGATTTCCTCCTACTAAAAGTGAGTGAAAACTAAAGGCCTGTCTCAGATGAGGATCTTTGATGTACTTACTCACCTGACTGTAAACAGAACGATGGGCAGAAAGCCGGGCAAGCTGAGGCGAAACTCTTATCATGCTCCACCAATTCAGAAAGGGAACATGAACTAACTTAGAGTACCCTTCCTCAAAGACTTTGCGGGAATAATCCAGAAATCTCAAATACCCTTTTTCATCTCTGGGTGATTTTTCACGAATCTGCTTTAAGGTCTCTTCCAGGCTTGAGCCGTAGTCAAAGACATATCCATCTTCCCATTTCAGCCGATAGAAGGGTTCCACCGGTATCATTTCTACATAATCAGATAGACGTCTGCCAGAAAGTTCAAACAGCTCCTCTAGACAATGGGGAGCTGTAATCACCGTAGGACCTGCATCAAAAGTAAAACCATTGTCATTGTAGACGTAAGCCCTCCCACCAGCTTTATCGCGTTTTTCAAAAATGGTCGTTTGGTACCCAAGACTCTGCAATCGAATAGCTGCCGCCAGCCCACCAAGGCCACTTCCAATGACTCCGGCTTTAATTTTGGTCGACATAAGCATGCTCCAGGACCTTTGTAAGTGTTTTTAAACGTTGCAGACTCGCTGGATGGGAAAAACCTAAACGCTCCTCATATTCCTCAATCAATTCCCTTAGGAAAGGTTCGGTGCGGGAAAAACAAGTTTGGCGAAAGTCATGATACTCAACCCATTGATTGATGAGTTGCATGTCTGGCAGTGCTACAACGGCATCTTTAAATTGTTTAAAATCTTTAGTGCTGTAAGATGAGGCAATTGACCAGATCCAGGAAGGCCGTAAATTTCGAAGATCTTCAAACTGTTTTTCAGGGCCTGCTTTCTCCTGAAAAAAATTCCCCAGATCATCATACATCTGTAGAACTAATCCCAATTGATTCCCCCATTTTTCCAACTGCTGAAGTCTTTTCTTGGATGCGGCTCCAAGAATTCCTCCCATCATAAAAGCAAGTGACATCAATGTTCCGGATTTTAATTCCATCGAAACCAGACAAAGACTACGTACCCGCTTCTGTGGAAGATTATTTATGGCCGTCCCCAGATCCAGCGCCTGACCTACATGAGCGCGTGATAAATGCCGAAAGCAATTTTGAGAGAGTAGTTGTGTCTGACTGTCCGAAAGTTTCAGAGAATCGATTTGTTCCAGGGCCCAGAAGTAAAGCCAGTTTCCGGCATTCAGTGCAGTGGGCATGCCGTATTTAAGATGCAAGGTAGGCTCTTTCCTGCGAACCACACTTCCATCCTGAATATCATCTACAATCAAAGCACCACTATGAATCGCTTCAATAATAGTGGCAGCTTTTTTGATGCGCGCTTTATCTTTATTGTTCAACTCCCTCTCGATTTTACCAGCTAATCGAAATCCAACTTCTACTAAGCTGGCACGAAGATTCTTACCTGGGTGACTAAAAAAATCTTCCAATGGCACCATCAAGGATTGGTTAACCAACTGACCGATAAGAAAAATATCCTTCTCATCCATATTAGCCGTTGAGTGAAGTCCGTCTGTCACCACAATCGGTTGAAAATTCATCTCAAGCCTCCTGTTGTTTCCTGCCAAATAATTTTCATCGCCTTAGTCAAGGGAACCGGTGGTCTCCCACAAAGAATTTTTATCTTATCTTCGGTTGAAAGTTCACCTCGATAGAAACGTTGAATCAATGGCTCTGGCATACGGTAAAAATGTTGAAAAACGATGAAGCGTTTTTTTGGAGTCGCGGCTTCAAACAAGAGACGATTGAGTAGTTGGAAGTATTTTATTGATTCTTCTTCCCGATCCCGCAACTTAGTAATACTTTTACTAATACTATCCAGATTCAAACTAGGTAATTCACAAATGGCGTCGATCATTCGAACAGCATGGGGTAGTGAATATCCAGTCACCCAATGAAAAATACCTTGAAGCGAAAGTCCCTGAATTCTTGGAAATGTCTCATAAGGTATAGGGAGAATGCCAGCTTCCCGGCGTTTGATTTCTTTGATTTCCCAACCTCTACGGTCTATCTCTGCAAGTATCCTGTCCTGGAATTGACAAACATCTAAATCAGAAGAGTTTGAATAAAGGGTATCTTCCACTAAGAGTGTGTTGGATGTTAGAGGCAAGTAATACAAAAATCTATAACCATCAATTTGTTCAACTGTTGCATCCATTAGACAAGGTCTTTGAAGCTCATGATCAGCTTTCAGCACAACTTCTAATCCGACAAATTTCTGATACCCAGCTTTTTTAAAAAAGCCTGGGTCAGTTCCTCTAGCATCAATGACTATATCTCCATAGAGATGGGCCTCTTGCCAAGAAATATCCTGTTTGAGTTGCACCACCCCTTCACTAAAAAAAGTCATTAAACGTTGGTGAAAATCTTCTGAAAATATGGTGTGGTAGTTACCACTGAGCCTTCGCTCAAACTCAGGGAATCGCACATCGTAACCACTCCAGGACCTACTGATGAGTGGCTTCAACCAATCAAACTGATAGCGCTCTAAATCACTCTCATGAAATGACCAGGTATGGTTGCCACCCAAGGTTTCACTTCTCTCGCATAAAAGGAGTTCTAGATCAGGACGAGTTTGTTTTAAGCGGTAGGCGAGTAGACCACCCCACAATCCGCCGCCGAGAATGACGATCCGGGCTTTATTCATATTCTGTCTCCATAATGAGATCCCAAAAATTAAAATATAGACCAAGGTTGAAGCTCATTTTTTGATGATGAAGCTGATGGTGAGTGGCATTGATAAGATGACAAAAAGGGAATTTTTTCCGCATAAAGACAGGATAAAACTCATGACCTAAATGGTTGATCACACCCAGGATGGACATGGCACCTAGGAAAAATAGGAGGATCAGCCAATGCACCGGAAGGAGCCAGAATATAAGCGGCAGAAAAGCCGCCTGAATCAAAGCTTCGACGGGATGAAACGCAAAAGACGTCCAGGCAGTAGGGATGCGAGACTCATGATGGACCTTATGAATACTTTTGAAGAGCTTTGGAAAATGAAGCCAACGATGAGTCCAGTAAAAATAGGTATCATGCAAAACCATCAACAGAAACCCGCTCACAAAAAAATACCACGCCCCATAGGTTTGCCAGCCCTGATAAATCTGCAACTCACCTCTTTGCCAGAGCATGATCATGATCGTTCCAGATAAAGCGAAGATGCCCGAACTCAAAAGTGACCAAAAAATATCTTTACGTTTTTGCCGGCTATCCATTGTTTGAATTCCAATTTCAAAGCGATTCGGGAATTGATGATTAATTTTTTTTACCAGCCAGAATACGGGAGCCACTAAGACAAAATAGCGAGTGATCATGACTGCCAGAAGAATCAAAAAAGTCGTATGCCAGGGAAAAACCGGCAATGAAGTGCAATTCATCAAAAGTGTTTCAAACGAATCACCAGTGATTCATTCGCCTTTATTGAGAATTTACATTCTTTGAATTCAGGGGCCCCAAAAGAGATGGAAGGATTCTGACTAAAGCCTAAAGGCTCTCTTGGTATGCCAAACCATCCGGTGTCGAGTTTGCGATTATCATTCACATCGTGAATCAAAGAGATGGCATAAGTACCGACCGGTAAATCCTTCATCGTGTGGCTGGACTGAGAAGCGGGAAACTCTCCTTTCAAAACAGCTTTCTCAGGCCGGTCAGGAAAACCTTCTGAAGAAGAAAAAACGAGATAACGGAAGTGTCCTTTCGTGGTCTTGAGATCCTGAACCTCGAGCTTGAGTTCAAAAGCAAAAGCAAAAGAGACTAGAGACAGAAAGAGTATCTGAATCATAACCATCCTTAGCTATTTTCCGAATGGAATCTATGCAATGCAAGATTCCCTTTGGGAATACACCAAGAGGACTTATAAACTAAATTAGACACTTAGAACTTTGGGCTACCTTAATTACTCTAGGTTTCACTCTTTTATTTCTGTATGACTCTTGATACTTTGAGCAAAAATTCAGTCTGAGGAGACCTTGATCATGCATCCTTTTGAAACTCATATTCGTAGTGTTCCTGATTTTCCAAAAGCTGGAATTGTCTTCAAAGATATCACTCCGCTTCTTCAGGAGCGCTTCCAGGAAGTAGTCGAGGCCATGTGCAAAACGATTAACTGGAATGAGATCGACTTTGTGATCGGGATTGAGTCTCGGGGTTTTATTCTGGGAGCCGCAATGGCCGCTTATAAAGGCAAAGGTTTTATCCCTGTTCGCAAGAAAGGAAAACTGCCCCCACCAGTGATCGCTGAATCCTACGCCCTGGAGTACGGTACAGATACCTTGGAGATGATCGTGAACCAGAAGCATGGACGTGTGGTACTCGTGGATGATGTTCTGGCCACCGGCGGAACTCTGAAAGCTGTGATGAATCTCTGTGAAAAAAACCACTTTGAAGTCAAGGCCATGTCCCTGCTGATTAACCTGACCTTTTTGAATAAGTTTACCGAAGAAGGCTATCCGGTACATTCTGTCCTCAATTACTAAACTCTTTTAATAAACCCAAAATCGATTACACTTTTTCTATGTGGATCATTTTGGGTTTTTTATTGTCATTTTCTGCCATGGCCTTAGAGCCTTTCGAAGCCATTAAAGGTGTAAAAATTCTGAGAGTCTTAGAGAAAAATATCATCCTGGTAAATCGCGGGATGGAAGATGGTATCCAAGTCAATGACCACGCTAAATTCTCCCTTGAAACTGATGGTTACTCCGCTCGGGCCATCTGTGTGCGTTCTAAATCTGATATGTCTTACTGGAAGCTCTACCGCATTCCCTACGCTGAAACCATCTCTTTGGATTTAACCTATACCCTCGTCGGCATGGCCGATCGGGAGATACCTTTCCCACAAGCGGCTTACCGGGATCGCAGTATGGATTTTCAAGATCCAGCGGATAAAAAGAAAGAAGCACCAGCCAGTGATCCGTTTGCCATAAAAAGTGATATGCCTACTCAGCTTACAGAGCGCGACCTGATCGAAACAATAGGCCCAGAGAAGAGAAAACTTTTTATCGAAAAAGCCCTGAACCGTGATCAGATCCAGCGTGACCTGAAGGACTACCGGGTTTCAGTTTTTGCTTCACCTTTTACCCGCCAGTCTATCAATGAGGGTGAAAGTTATCGCTACGGTATTCGTGGGGGAAATGTCGCCTCTAAGTACCGACTTTTGACTCAATTTGAGCAGCAGCAATCCAAAATGACTGATCCTTTAACGAAGGAAGAAGTCTCAACTCGCTCCACCAACGGACAAGCTCAGTTTGTGATCCATCGCTTAAATCCAGATATGTCTTCACTGAGTATTTTGAATTACAATTCGACCCGTTTCTCTGAACTGGGAACACCAAAGTCCCACTGGCAGTTTGGACCGATTGGCTTTACCTGGCATCTGTTTGAGAATCGCACCTGGGAGTATTTCGATATCAGCTACGTCCCGCTTTACGATATCCGTACCACCGATGCCATTGATGTGAATAACCAGTTCTATGAAGAAAAAGTAAATGGTTTACGCCATGGTTTTCGCCTGGCCATGAAAACCAAGCTTAATGAACGCGTAGCCTTTGAAAATTTACTTTGGGTGCGACCTTATCAGGATCTTGCGTCCTGGGAAATCAAGGGTGATGACTTAAACCTCTCCAATGATCTGAAACTGATTTTCAACCTGGCAGATAATCTTTTCTTTGATTACAACTTCGTTTATCAGAAAGATAAACTCTGGAAGACTTTAAGTAAGTTGCCTGAAAGCAACACCATCAATTCACTAAATTTCCGTTATGATTTTGATCTTTAAGCTCGGATAAAATATACCAAAAATTCCACGTTCCCGGTTTTGCCCTGAATGGGTGAAGGTATGGTTCGGACGTGCTCCCACCCATGATCCGTTGCAAAACCAACTACTTCAGACAATATCTGCGCGCGAACTTTTTCATCTTTTACCACGCCATCCTTGGGCAAGCGCTCTAATCCTGCCTCAAACTGTGGCTTCACTAAGGCCATCAAGGGAGAGCCGGTTTTGAGCAGATTTTTTACCTGCTCCAAAACTTTCGTTATAGAGATAAAGGAGAGATCCATTACTGCACCGTCGGCCAGCTCAGGCAGAGTTTTGAGTTCGCGGATATTTGTGCCTTCAAGATTCACTACGCGTGGTTCCTGGCGCAGTTTAGCCGCTAACTGATCATGTCCAACATCGATAGCGTAGATCTTGGACGCTCCGTACTCTAGCAAGACTTCGGTAAAGCCACCTGTGCTGGCACCCACATCTAAAAAAACTTTATCTTTAACTTCAAATTTAAATTCTTCCAGCGCTTTTTCGAGTTTGAAAGCACCGCGGCCCACAAAGAGCGGAGCCTTGATTTCTATCTGGTCAGTGATGTCGATTAGTTCACTGGTTTTCTTCAGTTGCTGACCATTCACATACACATCACCCTTCTCGATCAAGCTCTTGGCTTGGGATCGGGAGGCAACCAGTTTTAATTCGGCCAGAATTTTATCCGCACGATCTTTCACAGAGTCACTTCACCTTGAAAAGCGCAGGTCACTTCACCCGAATAGAGTATTTTATCAGAAATTGATACTACTTGATGGCCACCTTTGGTTTTAAGGTGCACATCCCCTTTCCACCCAAACCAATGATTCAAGGCCAGAGCGGTGGCCGTGAGACCGGTGCCGCAAGAAAACGTCTCATCTTCCACACCCCGCTCATACGTGCGGGCGTATGCAGATTGAGAATCACGATCCAGGACCTCCACAAACGTTACATTCGTTCCGTTAGGAAACATTGAATGATATCGGTAATAGGCCCCTTGCTTTTTAACATCAACCTTCCCAGCTTCATTGGTCAGAAACACCAGATGGGGAACACCGGTGTTAATATAAAAAGACTGAGTGAAGTCTTTAAATGCAGAAAGATCATAAATATTCTTATCTTTAACTTCAGACATCTCAATGGCAAAAGCAGAACCTTTACGATTGACCTTATAAAGGGAATTCATCGTTTCTATGGTGTAAGAATCTTTTTTGTGGGCCGCTACATCATCAAGGTATGAGACTAAACAGCGTAATCCATTTCCACACATCTCAGCTTCACCCCCATCAGCGTTAAAGATGCGCATTTTAGCGTCAGCTTTAGTTGATGGGCCAATGCTAACAATTCCATCTGCACCAATGCCGAACTGGCGATGACAAAGACGCTGAACTTTCTCAGGAGTCAGAAGCTCGGTGAAATGGAGGATGATGAAGTCGTTTCCGTTTCCTGAATACTTAGCAAAAGATAGTTTAGTCATAGGGTTGAGTATAAGAAAGGCCCGTGTCTTTGCCTAGAAAAGAGCCAAAAAAATGGTGCGTCAAAGTACCTTTTAGCTGCCTTGAGCTTGGCAGGGAAAAGGACTTACAGTAAATTAGATACTTCTTTAGTGGGACTATAGCTCAATTGGTTAGAGCTCCCGGCTCATAACCGGGTGGTTACAGGTTCAAGTCCTGTTAGTCCCACCACTTTGTAAAGTACTCGAACCAAAAACTTTTAAATCTTCTGCCCTTTTAAGAACTTGCCCCACAGGGGGCAAATCCAAATTTCTACTTTCTCTTTGATAAAAGCCCTTACCCATCCAGTAATCGATAAAAATCTTATCCACATCAATTTCAATGCGCGCGATAAACTTCTTAATGATCTTCTCTTTTAACTCAGCATTGCTTTCAGGATTAAACCACATAATTTTCATGGCCTTCACGAACTGCTCATAGTCCTTTAATTCCACTGGTACCTCTTGCCCTAGTCGATCGCTATTTAAAAACGATTCAAGCTCTTGGGAGACTTTTTCCTTCTTCTCACCAATAAGCCTCATGGTTTTATAAATCTCATCGGCAGGAACATTTGTTGGCAACTTTGCGAGTCGCTCGGCAAGAGTTTCGAGTTGGGTGGAATAGCTCGCCAGCTCTTTTTTGAGTTTCTTTTCTTTGTCATTATGTGCATTGGACTCCTTATGCAATTTCTGCACATCAGAAATTAATTCGGCTGCGACATCTTCTAGTAAGAGCAACTCTTCTATCTTTTCATGCACTAAGGCCTCAATAATCTTGGCCGGCACTCGCCTGTGCATGCCACAGTCTAAAGACTTTTGAGTTAAAGCTGCATCCTTTCTCATGCTCCAAGAATGCTCATAATAGCCAACCTTCTTGGTGCGGCCATGAGCGGATTTTCCACACATGACTTCACCACAACGCTTGCAAAAGACTAGTCCTGAAAGAGTATAAGGATAACGGCTTTTCTGGCGGGGCTTTTTCTTTTGAAAATTCTCCTTGATCATTTTTTGAATCTTGTAAAAATCCGCTTTATCCACCAACGCAGGCCATACGGCATTGGACTCAATTGCAACACCGGCCTTTTTAAAAGTAGTCAATCCTATATAGGCCTTATTAGTAAGAAGAAAGCGAAGATTTCCCACGGTAAAATGTCCCAGACGCGATTTACCAGAACCCTTTACTTCAAGCGGCAAATGAATCTTATTCTCATTTAACCACTTGGCCGTTCTTAAAAGAGTCCCAATCTTAAGAAATTGTCCAAAGGCTATCTGAACAATTTTTGCTTCATCTTCATCAACTCCCAAATAACCTGGCCGATCCGCTTTTTTATAACCCAAAGGAATAATGCCGCCGTTAAAAAGTCCGCGTCTGGATCGATCAATCCGAGAAGCAATCACACGCTCGCTGGTCATTCTTCTTTCATATTGCGCGAGATTGGCCATATTATAGAGCATCATTTCTCCCGCGGCGGTAGAGGTGTCAAAATTCTCCCTAAGTGAGATCACGCTGCATTTATAACTCTTAAAAAGCTCCCACATGGCCGAGAAATCCCTCATACTTCGAGACAATCTTGAGTACTCAGTCACCATGACGAGATTAATTTCTCCAAGCTCAATGGACTTAAGCATCCTTTGAAGGGACGGACGCTTTGTATCCTTGGCCGAGAGACCATCTTCAACAAAAACACCAACAACTTCACCAAAGTTTGAGACTCGATTCTTAGCTTCTACTTCATAGCGAAGCCGTTGTTCTTGGTTTTTGATTGTGCCTTCAGGATTGGCGTGAAGACCTTGCTCCTCTGTGGAGCAGCGAATGTAAAATGCTATTTTAAATTGTTTCATCAAGCGACCTCACTTTGCGTTTGAGGCTCACCTGATTCATTGAGTAAAGCTGAAGAGATTCTTTGTTGTTGGCGATAGTGATCGTATAAGATCTCAGCCACTTCTGAAAGGATTTTCTTGTAAGCTTTTTTTGAGATAACTTTTT